>DATBBD010000089.1:0-2722 GCA_036271175.1 Polyangiaceae bacterium
CCGCTCCGCCCCATCCCGCTACCCGCCGGATCGCTGGCCGCGCTCTCCACGTTCGAGACCTGCACGGGCTTCGGTGCGCACACGCACTACTTCGACAAGCCGGGCTCGGACCGTCCCGAGGACCGGTCGATCGCGGCGTACCTGATCGACCATCTCGTCTCCGACTAGCGCGCCGGTCGCTTCAGGTGCTGCACGATCGGGTGCAGCACCGCGGCGCCGAGACGCTTGCTGCGCTCGCCATTCCAGCCCACCCGCGGATCGGGCGCGTCGGCGTTGTCCTTGAACGGCATCTCGAGCGTCATCGACAGGCAACCGAAGCGATGGCCGACCCACTTCGACGCGAGCTTCAACGCGTCGTTCGAGTACTTGCCGGCCGGGTAGCCGATGCGGTCCTGGAAGTCCGGACTGGCCTCTTTGAACGACGCGACGAACGCCGACTGGTCGGCGCGCTGGCGCTCGCTGAAGTCGGGCAGCATCTCGCTGCCCGCGACGAACACGTACGGCAGCCCCTCGTCGCCGTGGACGTCGAGGAACAGGTCGACGCCGGTCGACTCGATGCGTTCGCGCACGAGCTGCACCTCGGGAGCGTCCTCGTGCGACGGTTCGAGCCATTCGCGGTTCAGGTTCCGGCCCCGCGCGTTGGTGCGCAGGTTGCCGCGCGCGCTGCCGTCGGGATTCATGTTCGGGACGACGTGGAAGTCCGCGAGGCGCAGCGCCTCTCGGGCGAGCGGATCGCTCTCGTCGACGAGGCGCTCGAGCAGGCCCTCGACGAACCACTCCGCCATCGTCTCGCCGGGATGCTGGCGCGCGATGACCCAGACGCGCCGCTCCGCGTCCTGCCCGCCCGCCAGGTCCACGCAGTCGAGGTCCCGTCCGTCGGCCGTCGTGCCGAGGCCGACGACCCGCGCCCGCGGCGACGCCGCGATGCGTCCGAGGAGCGCGAGACGGCGCTCGCCGTCGTACGGTTCGAAATAGGCGAGATAGAGGTCGTCGCGCGCGGGCACGACGTCGACGGTCATGACGCCGTCGCGATAGGTCGTCGTCGGAATGCGATACCAGCGTGCGCGATCGTCGGACGCGACGACCGCATAGCCCTCCCAGCCCGTGGGATAGGTGCATTCGCCGGCATTGAGGAAGCGGACCACGCAGCGACGCCCGCGCGCACCGTGCAGGCGGAAGTGGAACCACTGCGTGAAATCCTGGTGGCTGTCGCGCCGAATGCGCACGTCGACGCGGACGAGTTCCGTCTCCTCGGCGATCTGCACGACGTCGATCGCGCCGGAATCGAAGGTGCTGCTGATGCGAATCATGAGTTCAGGAAGCGAATACCACGGTTGCTCGGACGAACGGAAGCCGCACGATAGCGATCACGGGGTGTCACCGCAAATCGCAGCGGTCGGGCCGATATAATCCTCGACGCCGCGCCGATGAATCCGTCGCGCGAGCCAATCCTCCTCCATCACGCGTCGCGCACGACCCTTCGTCGGCGAAGGCGCAGATTCTCCGTCATGCTCAAGAGCCGCCTGCCGAACGTCGGCACCACGATCTTCACCGTGATGTCCGCGCTCGCGACGCGTCACGGCGCCGTCAATCTCGGACAGGGTTTCCCGGATTTCCAATGCGATCCGCGCCTGACCGAAGCGGTCACGCGAGCGATGTCCGCCGGCCACAATCAATATCCGCCGATGAGCGGATGGCCGGCGCTGCGTTCCGCGATCGCCGAAAAGATCGCACGGCTCTACGAGCATCGTTACGACCCGGACACCGAAATCACGGTGACCGCGGGTGCGACGCAGGCGATTCTCACGACAATCCTCGCGCTCGTTCACGCCGGCGACGAGGCGATCGTGATCGAGCCCGCCTACGACAGCTATGTTCCCGCGATCGAGATGGCGGGCGCGATTCCGGTGTTCGTCCCGATGATTCGCGACGGCGACGATTTCCGGATTCCGTGGGATCGGGTGCGTGCCGCGGTGACATCGCGCACGCGACTCGTGATTCTCAATTCGCCGAACAATCCGACCGGCATGGCGATCGGTCCGGAAGATCTCGCCGAACTGGAACGGATCGTCGTCGATCACGGACTGTTCGTGCTTTCGGACGAGGTCTACGAGCACATGCTCTACGACGACCGCCGCCACGAAAGCGTCTCGCGTCGTCCTGCCCTCGCCGAGCACAGCGTCGTGGTGTCGAGTTTCGGCAAGACGTTCCACGTCACCGGCTGGAAGGTCGGCTATGTCGCCGCGCCGGCCGCATTGACGTCCGAATTCCGTAAGGTCCATCAGTTCAATGTTTTCACGGTCAACACGCCGATGCAGGCCGCGATCGCCGAATACCTGCAGGATCCGACGCCCTACGAAACGCTCGGAGCGTTCTATCAGCGCAAGCGCGATCTGTTCTGCGAAGGCCTGGCACGGACGCGCCTGAAGCCGATGCACGCCGCCGGTACCTATTTCGTGCTCGCCGATTGCAGCGCCGTGCGAGAAGGCTCGGAGGCGTCTTTCTGCGAATGGCTCACGACGGAAATCGGCGTCGCCGCCATCCCGTTGTCCGCGTTTTATGCGGCGCCGCGCGAGGCCGGACTCGTCCGTTTCTGTTTCGCGAAAAAGGACGAAACGCTGACGCTCGCGCTCGAAAGACTTGCGAGCCTCTAGGCCGGCTATCGAGGAGTTTCGCCGGATTCAATCATTCGAAATCAAACGAATTTGCCAATCCGGCCCTC
>DATBBD010000090.1:0-16899 GCA_036271175.1 Polyangiaceae bacterium
ACCGAGGTGCCTGTCCGCGCGCGAGCTCGTCCGTGACGACCCCGCGGATCTCGGATCCGTCCGCGTGCTCACGATGGAGCACGCGGCGCGACGCGGTTACTGCCGTGGGGGCCGGTACACCGGATCGGAAAATTCGAAACGCGGCTCGGGGACTTCCGTCGCCGGCTGGGGAACGAGCTCGCCGCGCAGGTCCGGCCACACGAAGGCGGCGGGCATCATGCGGTCGAGCGTGCTCGAGGCGCGAATGGGAGGCGGCGTGTCGCGGGTCGGCTTTGCTGCGTCGCCGAAGTCGAGGGCGGCCTCGGCATCGTCGCAATTGGTCGGGGCTGCGAGCTCTCCCGTCGCGTTGGGAAGCGCCGGCGGCGGCGCGGCCACCGACGCGCCGCTCGGATCGCACATCGGTGCGACCGCGTGGGCTCGCGGGCTCAGGATCACGATGGCGAGCGCACACAGCACCGCGAGACGATGAGCCCGTCGGGCCGTCGTCACGTGACGGAAGAAGCGCGCGCAAAAGGTCATCGGGTCCCGAAAAGCGCTGGGAGCTTAGCCCAGTTTCGCGAACCCTCCGCAATTCCGGAGAGCCCGATTCGGCGCGAACCGACCGAACCGCGCGAACATTCCCCGACGCGCGTGCCGAACACGTGACCGATTAGTTGGCCACATTAGCCTACATTGGCACCATGGCCCCATGTCGGACTCGGGCAACCCGGACAAGGCCTCAGATTCGCTGAAGAAAATTGCACCCCCCAAGCCGGGCGGGGCAACTCCTCCGTTGGAAGAGGAGGCCGCGCTCCCGCGCAAATTCGGTCGGATGACGCTGCTTCGTCCGATCGCACGCGGCGGCATGGGCGAGGTGTTCCTCGCGACGTTCGGCGGCATCGAAGGCGCCGAGCGACCGTGCGTCGTGAAGATCATCCGGCGCGAGCACGCGAAGGATCCCTCGTTCCTCGCACGCTTCCTCGACGAAGCGCGCATCCAGGCGCAATTCGATCACCCCGGCGTCGTTCAGGTGCTGGAAGCGGCGACCGATCCGAGCGGCGCGCCCTTCGTGGTCGTCGAGTACGTCGAAGGCCGAAACCTCGCCGAGGTGCGCAACCGCGGCTCGCAGCTCAACGCCTGCATCGGCTGGACCGAAGCGGTGGCGATCGGCGTCGCGCTTTGTGAAGGACTCGCGCACGTGCACGAGCGCACCGACTCGAACGGGGCGCCCCTCGACATCGTGCACCGCGATCTGAGTCCGCAGAACGTGATGGTCGGCTACGGCGGCGACGTCAAGGTCATCGACTTCGGCACCGCGCGCGGTGAAAACCGGCGCTGCCACACGGTGAGCGGCATCGTCCTCGCGAAGCCGGGCTACGTCGCTCCCGAGGTCGCGAACAATCAACCGGGCGGCATCCCCGCCGACATTTACGCGCTGGGGATCATCTTGTGGGAGCTCGTCGCGGGCCGTCGTTTCTTGACCGGAGACGCGAGCGCGCACGTCGCCGCCGTCGCTGCCGGCAAGCGTAGCTTGCCGCCGATCGCCGAGCTCGTGAAAGCGCCGGAAGACCTCGACACGATCTTCGCGCGGTTCACCGCACCGAAGATCGAAGATCGCTATGCGTCGGCGCGCGACGCGGTCACCGATCTCGTCCGGATCTTGAAGAAAGCGCCGAGCCTCGCGAACGGCGAACGCGGCGTTCGCCCGCGCATTCAGCAGCTGATGGGCCGGCTCTATCCCGCCGAACCGGCGCGTTCGCGGGCCGATCTGGCGCGTCTCATCGCCGTCTCGCGCAACGTCGAGCCGCCGCGCGAAGCGCTCGCGCCGCTCCCGAGCCCGGAGCCTGCCGTCGCCGATGCAGCGGTGTTCCCCGGTACGCGCTATCGCATCTTGAAGGAGCTCGGACGCGGCGCGATGGGCGTCGTTTACGAGGCGCACCATATCGATCTCGGACGCATGGTGGCGCTCAAGGTGCTCCCCAAAGAGCGGTGCGATAGCCCGGAACTCGAGTCACGCTTCCGCTCGGAAGCCCGCGCGATCGCGAAAGTGCGTCATCCAAACCTGGTTGGTTTGCACGACTTTGGGGTCTCCTCGGACGGACGGCCCTACTACGCGATGGAGCTCCTCGAAGGCGAGACGCTCGAGCGCTACCTCGAACGCGAACGCGGCATGGACTGGCGCGAAGCCGCGCGCGTCGGCGCGGAGACGCTCCTCGCCCTCGACGCGGCGCACGCCGCGGGCCTCGTGCATCGCGACATCAAACCGGGCAATTTGTTTTTGACCCGCGACGGCAAGGTGAAGCTCCTCGACTTCGGCATCGTGCAGACCGCGTCGGAGAGCGAAGCCCTGCCGGATCCCGAAGATCTCCGGCTCCTCGGCACCGCGGAATACATGGCGCCCGAGCAAGCCTCGGGGCAACCGGTCGACGAACGCGCGGACCTCTACGCACTCGGCGCGGTGCTCTACGAGCTGGTGACCGGTCGTCTCCCGCACGTCGCGCCGAGCACGGTTGCGCTGATCGATCGGAAGCTCCGCATCGAACCCGAATCGCCGCGAGAGCGAGCGCCGGGGCGCGGCATTCCCGTCGCGCTCGATCGCGTGATCATGCGCGCGCTCGCTCGCTTCCCGCTGCAACGCTTCAAGAGCGCCGTCGAGATGCGGCAAGCACTCGAAGTCGCGCTCGCCGCTCCGGAGCGTGCACGCAAAGTGCGTCGTCGAACGGCGATGGTCGCGCTCCTCTCCGCCGCCATCGGTCTCGGCGCGATCGCCGCGAAGAGCTCGCACGACCCGGCCGTCCGCGCTCGCGCGCTCGCGCTCGTCGAACCGTCGAAAACGCACGACGACGGAGCGCTCGCGAAGACAAGTGCCTCGCCCGCGGCCAGAGGTGCCTCACCCGCGGCGATCGCCGCCGCGATGGGCCCCGACGCGCCGGTGGCGGTGCTCTACGACGCGCCGAAGTCGAAGACGGGCGCGATGGGTGCAACGCCAGACGACGAATCCGACGAGGTCGCCGACCCCAACGTCGCCCCGCACGCCGAACCGGCGAAGAACGCCGGCACGAAGTCCGACGACGCGACGGACGACGCGGACGACGACGTGCCGCCCACGACGAACGGCGCGCCCGCGACGAACGGCGCGCCCACGACGAACGGCGACGAGCTCGCGAGCGAGCTCGCCCGCGCCGAACGCTACGTCGGGCACAACGAGTACGTGCGCGCGCTCAACGTCTACCGCGGGCTCGGAAAGAATCACGGCGACGATGCGCACCTGCTCCACGCCTGGGCCGAGGCCGCCATCAAGACGAAGGGCTGGGGCGAGGCGCTCCGCGTCGCGATTCGCTGGGCCGCGCTCGATTCGAGCCCGGACGCGCAGCTCTATCTCGCGCGGGTCCAGCATGCCGCAGGGCAGCGTTACGGAGCCGTCGCAACACTGACACGTCTCCTTGCCGATCACCCCGGCGATCAGCAAGCGCAAGACATGCTCGACCACTACGCGGATCGAAAGCTCGCTTCGCGGTAACGTTCGCGCCCCTTCCGCCGTAAATAACGGTGGCGCTCGGCAACCCGATGGCCTACCGCGCTCGGAAGTCTGTTCGCCCGAGTCCGAGATGGCCTCCCTCCCCGACCGCTCACTCGCTCGCGTCGTCACTCACGGCTCGCCCTATGCGGTGATCCTGAAGCTGGCCGCGCCGACCGTGCTCGCGATGTTGACGCAGAGCATCGTCAACGAAATCGACATCGTCTTTTTCTCGCACCTGCCCTGCCCCGAGTCGTCGAACGCCCAAGCCGCGCTCCTGCCGTCGCTCATCCTCTTGTGGATGTTCGGCGGATCGCTGAGCGCCATTTCCGTCGGCACTCAGGCTCTCGCGGCGCGGCGCCTCGCCGAAGGAAAGCCGGAAGAGTCCGGCGCGGTGCTGGTCAATTCGTGGTTCTTCTCGTTGACCGCGGGCGCGGTGTTCACGGCGCTCGGCTACGCCTGTTTGCCGCTGGTGCTCCGGTTCCTCATTCGCGTGCCCGAAGTGCGCGAGGCGGCGCACGCCTATATGCGGTGGCGCCTGCTCGGCATCGCGAGCATGGCCATCTCGTTCTCGTTCAAGTCGTTCTTCGACGGCGTGGGTAAGACGCACGTGCATATGGTCAGCGCGATCGTGATGAACGCGATCAACGTCGTCTTGTGCTGGGCGTTCATTTTCGGCAACGGCGGCGCGCCGCGCATGGGCATCGGCGGCGCCGGGTTCGCCGGGTTCCTGTCGACTTGGATCGGGCTCGCCGTCATGGTCGGCTGGGCCTTTCGCGCGAAGTACCGCGTGCTCTATCGCCCCTTCCGTCTCGCCGGCCTCGATCGCCAGATCACGTCGAAGATCTTACGGCTCTCGATTCCGAGCGGCGTCGCGACCATCGCGGTGATGACGGGCTTCGCCCTCTTTTCGATGATCGTGAGCCGCCTCGACACGATGACCGGCGCCACGCTGGTGAGCAGTGGGTGCCCCGGCGGTCACGCCGAAGCCGTCAATAGCGCCGCCACGACGGTCATCGTCGGCATCTTGAAGCTGACGTTCACCGCGTGCCTCGCGTTCGGCACGAGCACGGCGACCCTCGTGAGCCAAAGCCTCGGCGAACAAGACGGCGACCGCGCCGCGCGCTTCGGCTGGGCCTCGGTGCGCCTCGGCCTGCTCATCTTCGGCATCGTCGGCTTGCTCGAAGGCGTCGTGTTCCCGCGACAGCTCCTCATGGTGTTCACGTCTAGCGAAGCCGTCGCGCACGCCGCGATGACGCCGCTTCAGCTCATGGGGATCTGCACGCCGATCATCGCCGTCGGCATGATCCTCTCGCAGGCCCTCTTCGGCGCGGGCAACACGCTCTTCGTCATGATCGTGGAGTTGATCCTCCACTTCACGTGTCTCGTGCCGCTCGCGTGGTCGCTCGGCCTTACTCTAGGTTACGGCCTGGTCGGCATCTGGAGCGCCGCCATCACGTACATCGTGCTCCTAGCCACCGCTATGACGGTCAAGTTCGCAGGAGGCGACTGGAAGACGATCAAGATCTAGTAGCGTCTAAGCGACCTGCGGCGACGCCCGCCGATCCCGACCGCGGGCTCCGTTTGGGCTGCGCTCCGGTGCTCAAATACCTGTGTAACGCTGGTGACGCTGGTATTTCGAGGAGGCCGACCGACGCAGCGCGGCGCGTAGTAGGTTTATGAGATAGCTCTATTTGAGCATCTCTTTTTCAAGCGCCTTCATGTCGTCGTCGTCCGAGGTGGTGCTCGCAGCGGGGGCAGCCGAACCGGCGGGGGCAGCCGAACCGGCGGCAGCACCCTTCTTGTCGTCGCCCATCATCTCCTTAAAGAGATCGTCGTTCGCGCTCTCGTCCTCCCCGATGGCTGCGGAGCCGGCGGGGGCGCCTGCCGACCCGGCCGGGGACTCCTCCGGCTGGTCTTCTGTGACCGCGCCCCACTTCTTCTTCTCTTCGGGCGTGCACGGAAGCGGGTTGTTTCGGTCTTCCTGCACGCACTCCATGAGCCACGCCTCGCGGGGCGGCTCGTTGAATTTGGCAGCCTTTGCCTTCGCGAGCGCGATGTCATTCGCGACGGCGAACGTGGAAATGGCGGGAACGGCGTCCACGACGATGAGGCCGCCGGCCATGATCACGAGGAATGGAAAGGTGTACTTGTAGAGGTCCACCATCGATCGGTTGAACCGATAGCTCGCGACGAACACGTTCTGCCCGAACGGCGGCGTGAGGTTACAGACCTCGAGGTTCAGGAGGAAGATGATGCACATGTGGAACGGCTGAATGCCGAACCGCGCCGCGAACGGCGTGATGAGCGGGACGCTCACGAGGATCATGCTGATCCCGTCCATCACCATGAAGTAGAGAAACAGGTTCAGCGCGAAGAGGAACTCCCACCGCTGATTGATCCCGGCCGTCGTCATCCAGTCGTAGATGCGATCCGGGATCTGCTCGCTGATCATGTAGTTCGTCAGCGACATGGCGAACGCCATGATGAGGAGCAGGCCGCCCGCGAGACCCATCGAGTTCCGGGTGATGCGCGCGAAGTCTTTGTAGGAGAGGTCTTTGTAGATGTAGACCTCGATGATCACCGCGTAGAACCCGGCGAGCGCCGCCGCTTCGTCGATCTGCGTGAGGCCCGTCGCGAGCCCGGCGAGGATCAAGAACGGGACGCCCATCTCCCACTTCAGCGCCCAGAGCGCGGCGCCGGCCTCCGAGGGCACGAACTTCTGCCGCGGGATGTTGTTCTTCTTGGCGACGTACACCGCGTACAGGCTGAGGAGGACGATGATTAAGAGCCCGGGAGCGATGCCGGACTTGAACGCCTTGTTGAAGTCGATTCCGGCGATCAGCGAATAGACCAGGATCGGGAGAGACGGCGGCAGGAGGAGCCCGACCGAACCGCTGGTGGTCACTACGCCGAGCGCGAAGCGCTCCGGGTAGCCGCTAGCCACCATGGTCGGATAAAGGAGGGCGCCGATCGCGACGATCGTGATCGCACTGCCGCCGGTGAACGTCGTGAAGAACGCGCTCGCCATGATGCAGACGATCGCGAGGCCGCCGGGGACCCAGCCGAGGAACGCCTGCGCGGCGCGCACGATGCGCTCGGGCGTCTTCGACTCGGCCATCATGTAGCCGATGAACGTGAAGAGCGGCACCGTGACGAGCACGGGGGAACCCGCGAAGCGATCGTCGAGGACATCCGGCGCGAGGAAACGCAGAACGCGCATCGCCGGGTTCACGTGCGTGAGCCACTGCAGCTCCGTGAATCCGCCCATGACGGCGAACACCGGCGTGCCGATGACGACGAGAATGAATATGAGCAGGCCGACCATCTCGGTTAAGCCTTTTCCTCGGCGGGTGCCGTGTGCGCGAACTCTTCCGATTCGTCGGGGTCGACGCTCACGTGACCGCTGATGGCCAGCAGCGTTCGGACGATGAAGCGAAGACCGATGATGAAGAGCCCGATGGGGAACATCAGATAGGCGGCGTTGATGAGCTCACCGCGGGGTTCGCCTCGGCCCGGAATCACCACGAGCGGCGCGCGGGTGTCGTCGTCCGGAATCTTCAAGCCGTCCGCCGCCTCTTTGCCGTAGCGTTCGGCGAAACCGGCGGAGTCGATCCACGCGTTCCACTCTTTGCCCGTCAGCCAATCCGCGTACGACTGGCCCTTGATCAAGATGTGCGGGGCCGACCTGAAGTCGAGCGCAATTTGCTTTCGCGCGATGAAGAAATCTTCGCCGACGTGCTCCACGACTTTTCCGAATTTCTCACCGGGACTCGCGTCCGCTCGGGCGCCGAAGTTCTCGATCGAGATGTGGTCGAAGAAGCCCCACGCCGCGGAGAAACAAACGAGCGCCGAGAACAGCCAGCCGATGATGACCATGACCATCCGGGGCCGGTAGCTCACGAACCGCGTGACGATATCGATGACGATGTGCTTGCCGCGCGCGGTGGCGAGCGAGCCGCCGACCAGCGCGAGGAGCATCGTGAGCCGCGTCCCGACTCCGCGCAGACCGCCGAGCAGCGTGAGCACGCACGCTTGCTGGTACCAGTTCAAGAGATTGGACGAGTAGTCGACTCCGACCTTCTCCCAGGCCTTGGCGATGACGAGCCCGATGAACACGCCGGCGAGCGTCGCGGCTCTTCGCGTGCTGAGTTTCTGGCTCTTCAACCCGAACCAGCCAACGCATCCGAGCGCAACGGCTCCGACGATCGCGCGGAAGACCACGCCACCGATGCTGTCGCCTTCGGTGGGCGTCGAGAAGCCCTTCAAGAACACCCAGAGCGACATCGAAAGGATCTCGAGCGCGAGAGCGATGATCGCGAGCCACGTCTCGAAACGCGTCCAATGAACGTCCGCGGCCATGATCGGATCGGCCCAGCGCGCGCCTTTTTTAGGGCCGCCATGACCAGGTCCGCTTGGACCGCCCGGGCTTTTGGAAGCCCCTTGTACGTCGACCATTCGCGCGGAAGTTAGGCACAAGCGAGCGTGGTCGTCACTTCGTTTTCTAGGAAACGGGAGCGGGCGCTGCTAAACCGCGCTCGGCGAAACCGAGCTCTCGCGTACGACATAAGTCGTTCCGACGCGAATCGCGCAACACCTGCGACCGGCGGCGCGATGCTGCAGCGGCGCACCCGGAAAGTCGGCGACGGTGCGATGACCGACGCGGTGACGTCGAGAATCGCGAAGTCGCATCGAGCAACGCCGACCGTCCCCACATCGCGGCGACGCGACGACCGCGCGTCAATAAACAAAAACTAAACGGCCGCTCGTAGAACACGAACGGCCGTTAGCGCGGTGCGTCGATTGATCGCTCAGCAGTAACCGATCTTCGCGAGGACATCTCCGGGCAACGCCGACTTGACTCGCACGCACGCCTTCTTGAAGACCTTCTCCCACGCGTCGCGCTCCGCGTCCGTCTCCTCGTGGGTGGTCATCTTCTTCTTCAGACGCTCGAACGCTTCGGCGTCGTCCTTGCGGATGACCTTCGTCAGCATCTCGTTCATCGCGGTGCCCGTGCGCTTGACCACGTCGCGCTGATGTTCGGGGATTTTGTTGAGCTCGCTGTCGCTGAGCACGAGAGCACCTACTCCGAAGCCACCCACTCCGGTGCTCATGTGATCGAGCCGCGACGTCCACTGAAGTTGCTCGGCGGCGAGCGCGGGAGCGGCGAGAACGTTGATGGACCCAGCGGAGAGGAGCGGCAAAAATTCCGTCACGTCCGCGGGCTTCGGCGTCACTCCGCCGATGACCTCGAAGAGCTTCGGCGCGATCAGATCGGCGGTGAGGTACCCAGGAGTCTTGCCACGCAGATCCTCGGGCACCCGGACCTCGAAGCCATGGGACATCATGTGACCGACGCCCACGTCGCCCCATCCGCCCACGTAGAACCCTTGGGCGTTGATTTCCTTGTCGAACTCCGGCTTGAGCGCGTCGCGCGCCCTATCGAGTTCGGCCCAAGTCTTGAACGCGCCCGGCATCTGCAAAGCCACGATGGGCTTGTAGATGTCGGAGAGCCCGACCGCCGTGATGGCCGCGCCCGTGATTTGTCCTGATCGGATCTTGCCGACCATGTTCGATTCGGGACCGGCTGTGCCGTTCCACAGCCAGGTGATTTGCACCTGACCATCCGTCTTCTTGTCGACTGCCTTGGACCAGGTCGAAAAGAGCTTTCCCCAGGGACTCTCTTTGGGGGCCTGGGTTCCGACGCGAATCGTCGTGGTCGCTTGCGCAATTCCAGCCGTCGCGAACGACGCGGCAATCACGGCCGCGGCAAGTTTCCGAATCATACGTACTTCCTTCCTAATCAGCAGGTCGCGACTGACGTTCCGCGACCGGAAAACCTTCACACTCGTGAGACGTTTGAAGGGGCAGAACAGAGCAAAAGAAACAGGGAACGGCGAAGAAATACTGAAATTCTGTGCACTTCCCGCCGGTTATCCCAAAAATCCGCAGTCCTCCTGGAACACCTTACTGTCCAGGTACCGCCGGGCTCGCCGCTTGGCGATCAGGTTCTGGAGCCGCGCTTCGGGGATGGGGTCCCCGGCGGCCAGAACGGCGTTCAACATCTTCTCGTAGTCGGCCCGGTCACTCTTCGCGCAGTAGTAGTACTTCGCGAACGAGAGTTGGGTCGGAAGAAACTTTCCGCCGTTGAGCTCCATCGCGCGGTCGAAGTGCTTCTTGGACTCGTCGAGCTCCGACATCGCGGTGCGGGCGTGATACGCGCCGAGCAGGATGTGCCCGGTGCCATACTCGACGGTTTCGTCGAGCTCCACCGCGCGCTCCGCGACCGCCACGCCGATATAGAGATCCGCGACGACGGCGGGGTCGTCCTTGGCTGCACCCACGTGTCCGATCCAGGCGTACGCGATCCAGACCAGGTCTTCGGCTTCCTTCGCGTCCTTGAAGTTATCGTCCATCCACGCCTTCATCGTGTCGGCGTTCCGTTGCGCGGCGTCGAAACCGTTGGCCTTTGCGCGAAGAAGCTGCGTCGCGAAGAACTTCGCGCGGTCGAAGCCGGCGATCGTTCGCTGACGGTTGTACTCCGTCATCTGATCGTCCTTCTTCTCCATCGACTCTTCCCACTCGTCCTCGGTGAACGCGAAGGTCGCCCCCGCCCACCCGCGAGCAAGAAGAAGCAGCGCGTCTTCGTTGTACGGCGCGAGCTTGTACAAGCCTTCGAGCTGCCCGAGCCCCGATCGCGCGACGGCGCGCGCGACTTCGAAGTCGTGCAGCGTGTTCACCGCGTCGGCGCCCTCACGCGTTCCCCCGATCTGACCATCGATCAGAACTTTTTTGAGGCACCCCGTCAGGCACGTGCTGAGCACCGCGGCCCCAAGCAGACCGGCTATCCCTCGCAAACTCATGGTGCGCGTATGTACCGACGATCGAAGCAGAATTCAACGCACGCGCGACGGCGCGATCTGGCGGTAGAAATAGGCCCTCCGTGTTTCGGAGAGCGCCCTAGCCCGAAGCGTCAGCAGCGACCACGGCGCACGCGACGGACATCCTCACCGACGGGTCGCCGTCGGCGAGCGAGAACGCCGTAAAAGCGGGTCTTCCTAGCCGGAAGAGGCCGAGCGCCGCGCGTGCGCGACCGTCCGGACCCGCGGCCGCCAGGTCCTGTTCGAGGAGCGGGATGGCACTGCTGTCGCCTGCGACCGACAGCGCGAGGCGAGCTTGACGCGCCGCGGCGTCGTCGCTTTTTGCGATCTGCTCGAGCGCCGTCTGGGCCGTTCGCCGCTCCGCCGGGAGCTCGAGCTGTCGAGCGAGGGCCACGACGCGGACGACGGGATCGTCGGAATGCGCGGCGCGTGCGAGGGCCGCGACCGCATCCGGATCGGTGAGCGGACACTCTTCGACGGCGAGGATGCGTTCGTCGGTCGTCCCGTTGTCGATCGCGCGCACGAGCGCCGCGCGCCCGACGTTCGCGTCGGCCTTGCCGATCCGCGCGAGCGCGCCGGCGGCGGCGACGGACGCGATCGCGTCGCCCGACTCCGCGAGCTTCACGAGCTCGACGGCGCCGCCCTGATCGTACACGCGCGGCATCGCCCATCCCTCGACGAGCGCGAGGCGTCCTTCCGATTCTTGCGACGGCCACAGATCGACGAACGCCGCGGAGACGCGTTCGCCGCCGATGGTCGCCGCAGCGCGCACCGCGAGCGCGCGATCGGCGTCGTCGGGATCGAGACGCGCCGTTTCGAGGAGCGGTTCGAGATCTGCGGGATCGGCGGCTTCGAACGCGGCGTGCAGTGCCCCGCGACGAACCCGCTCGTCGGCATCGACGAAGAACGCACGGCGGCGCGGGCCGTCGTCGTGCCGCACCGAAGCTCGCGCCGCGACCGCGCGCCACGCCCCTTCCGGCGATGCCGCGTACTTGTCGACGAGCGAGCCCTTGCCGACGCGTCCCGCGTCGATCAAGACGAGCATCGCCTCGGCACCGACGTCGTCACCCGTGTCCACGCGCGCGCGGAGCTCCGGTTCCACGACGCGCGCGCAGCTGCCCGACGCGCGAATGCGCTGCACGGCCTCGTCGCCTTGCGCCGAACGCACCTCGCGCCGCGCCACCGCCGACGCCAGATCGACGACCGCGGCGCGGTCGAGCTTGCCCTTCGCCGCCGCGGATTGGATTTCCCGCTTGAGCGACACGAGGTCTCCGTAATACGCCGTCTTCACGTACGGCGGCATGGCGCAGCCGGCAGCGACGACACCCGCGAGCAAGAGGGACGCAGATCGGCCCATGACAGCGGGTTTTAGCACACCCCAAGACCGCGCTTGCTTCATCGTGAACCCCAACGCCGGAGGGTTCCGTCGCGACCCGTCTCTCATCGGCCGCCTCCGAGCCGAGGTCGGCTACTCGAGCGACGTGCTCATCACGCAAAACGACGGCGACCTCGCCCGAGCCGCGCGCGCCGCGCTCGGCGTTCCTCGACGCGCGATCGTCCTCTGCGGCGGCGACGGGACCTATTTGTCCGGCGTCACCGCGCTCGTACGCGCCGCCGAAGGGAAACCGCTCCCGCCGCTCGTTTTGGCTAGGGGGGGCACCGTGTCCATCGTGGCGCGTAACTGGGGCGGACGCGAGTCGCTCCTCGAAACCGCGCGTCGAGTGACGACGCGCCCCGACTCGCTCCGGGTCACGCCGCGCCCGACGCTCGCCGTCGTCGATGACGATTCCGAGCGCCATGGCGCGAAGCGGGTCGGGTTCACGTTCGGCACCGGACTCGTTGCTCGGTTCTTCGAGGAGTACGAACGGCTCGGCGCGGACGGAAATCGAACCGCGCTCGGCATCGTGCTCCGCACGTTCGCCGCGTCGCTCACCGGCGGCGCGTACTCCAAGCGGATCCTCTCGCCGCTGCCCTGCACGATCGCCGTCGACGGCACGGCGCTCGTACCGGTTGCGTACAGCCTCGTCGTGTCGTCGGTGCTCCGCGACGTCGGTCTGCACATGCTGGTGACTCACCGAGGGGGCGAAGATCCGCGCCGGCCGCACCTCGTTGCGTCGCCGCTTTCGCCGCGCAAACTCGGTCCCCAGTGGCCGAGGGTCGCGCTAGGCAAACCCCTGAGAGGCCGTGACAACTTCGACGGCCTCGTCGGCACGTTCACCGTCGATTTCGGCGGCGCCCGAGGCCGCTACATTCTCGACGGCGACGCGTTCCCTGCCACCAAGGTCACCGTCACGGCAGGCCCGGTGATCCCGGTCGCGCGGTGACTCCGCGACGAGGGCGGCGCGGCTCGGGAGCTCCGAGTCGCGCCTCGACGTCTCAGTTCAGGTTGCTGGTCTTCTGTTCCTGAACGACTTCGCCGGCGGAGCGCGCGATGAGATCGCGACGTTCGATCGCCGTCGCGACGAATCGCGAGAAAAGCGGATGCGGCGTCATCGGACGGCTCTTGAATTCCGGGTGGAATTGGCAACCGACGAAGTGCGGATGGCCTTCGAGCTCGACGACTTCGACTAGGCGCCCGTCGGGGCTCGTCCCGCTTTGAATCAACCCTGCCTTCGTGAGCTGGTCGCGATAGGCGTTGTTGAACTCGTAGCGGTGACGGTGACGTTCGCTGATCTCGTGCGTGCCGTAGAACTGCGCAGCGGCGCTGCCGCTCTTCAGGACGCACGGGTACGCGCCGAGACGCATCGTGCCGCCCTTCTCCTGCACGCGACGTTGATCGGGCATGAGATCGATGATCGGATGCGGCGTGTCTTTCGCGAACTCCGTCGAGTTCGCGCCCTTCAAACCGCACACGTCGCGCGCGAATTCGATCACGGCGAGCTGCATACCGAGGCAGATCCCGAAATACGGAATGTCGTGCTCGCGGGCGAACCGAATCGCTTCGATCTTTCCCTCGATGCCGCGATCCCCGAAGCCGCCCGGCACGAGCACCCCATCGAGTCCGGTGAGCATCGCTTCGGCCGACGTGCGTTCGATCTGTTCGGAGTCGATGTACGAGAGGTCGACCTTGACGTCGTTTTCGAGCCCGCCGTGCACCAGCGCTTCGTGGAGCGACTTGTAGCTGTCCTGCAAGTGGACGTATTTACCAACCACGCCGATTTTCACCGAGCCGTTGCTCGGCTTCTTGAATCGCTCGACGACCCGCTTCCAAACGCCGAGGTCGGGCTGGCGCGACCAAATGTTGAGCCGCTCCGCGATCTCGTCGTCGAGGCCTTCTGCGTGGAGCACCAACGGCAGCTCGTAAATGCACGAGACGTCCACGGCGGAAATGACGCTGTCGACGTCGACGTTCGAGAACAGCGCGATCTTCTCTTTCAAGCCGCGCGGGATCGGGCGGTCGCACCGACAGAGCAAGATGTCCGGCTGAATGCCGATCTCGCGCATTTCGCGGACCGAGTGCTGCGTCGGCTTGGTCTTCAGCTCCCCCGCCGATGCGATGTACGGCACCAAGGTGACGAACACGCTGACCGCGTTCTGCGGCCCGACTTCGACCTTGAGCTGCCGGATGGCTTCCAGGAACGGCAAGGATTCGATGTCGCCGACGGTGCCCCCGATCTCGATGATCGCGATGTCGGCGTCCTCGGTGGCTTCCTTGATTCGCGACTTGATCTCGTCGGTGATGTGCGGAATCACCTGAACTGTCGCGCCGAGGTACTCCCCGCGCCGCTCCTTGGAGATCACGGCCTCGTAGATCCGGCCGGTCGTGATGTTGGCCGTCCTCTTCAGGCGCGACGACGTGAAACGTTCGTAGTGTCCGAGGTCGAGGTCCGTCTCGGCACCGTCGTCCGTGACGAAAACCTCGCCGTGTTGATACGGCGACATCGTCCCCGGATCGACATTGATGTACGGGTCGAGTTTCATATGAGTGACTCGAAGCCCGCGGGCCTCCATGAGCGCGCCGATGGACGCGGACGCGAGACCCTTGCCGATCGAGGAGACGACCCCGCCGGTGACCAAGACGAACTTGGTTCGTCGATTCACCGGAGAGCCTCCATAATGACTCGTCCTATCACGCTTCATCTTGTCCTACCATCAGCTATTCAGTGACGTCCGTTCAGCACTTCAGACCGCGCTTTAGCTCGGAGACCGAGCTGAGCGAGACTCTTTAGAAATCTCCGAACACGCCGACGCCGAGCCCGCTCATGCTCTCGCCGACGGGAACGGGAACTACGGCCACACGCGAGCGCCGATGAGCGCGTTCTTCTTCAGGCACGCTCAGCAAATTGGGTCGCGGACTCTCGGTGCGCAAGAACGCACCTTCGAGCATCGCGAGGACGCCGCCGGTCTGCCCGATCGCGCAGAAGCTCGTTAGGATGGTGCGAATGACGACATTGACGGCCTTGCAATCCGTCTCGCGGGAATCGCAGCGCGTTTTCCCGAGCGCGACATAGGGCCCGACGATGGGAATCCTGAGCCATGTCGCTTCGTTCGACTGACGCCACCCGTACGACGTCGCGACCGAAGCGCCGTACCAGCCGGCCGTGACCGCAGCACCAATGAGCACGAGGTTCGGCTGCGTCGACGGTGGGGGAAGCGACGCCGGGTTCACGTCGATTTCCGGCGCAGTCGGCTCGTCGGCCCGCGCACACGGCGCGACCAGCATCGCGGCCGAAATTGCGGCAAAAACGAGGCTCTTCCCGGACCATTCCGAGAAACGCGTCCGGGTTCGCATGGCGGCAGCTTCTTCTCAACGTTGGCGGCAGAACGCAAGCGGCGTCACCGAGCCGCATCATTCGAGCCGTGCGAGTGACAACCAGCGGCCTTCGGCGCTCGGGACGAATCCGCGGGCGCGAGTCGAGACGACCGCGACTTGATCTTCGTGGAACAGCGGGACCACGGGCATGTCTTCGGCGAACAGCGTCGCGAACGCGCGGTAGTCGGCGGCGCGCGTGGCGCGATCGGACACGAGCGCCGCGTCGTCGAGGAGCGCGCCCGCCTTGGCGTCACGGTAGCGCGCGCGGTTTTTTCCTTCGCCGCCTTCGCCGGGAACGCCATGCGGGTGAAAAAACCAACGGAGCACGTTCGGCTCGGTGAGCTCCGGGATCTGGAGCACGGCCATGTCGAAGTCGCCGGCGTCGAGCCGCGAAAACAAAACGCCGACGTCGAGGGGCACGACGTTCGTCGTCAGACCGGCGTCGCCGAGCATTTGCGCCATCGCGCGCGCCAGCGTGACGCGCGAGCGATCCGCGCCGGTGAGCAACGTGATCGGCGCCAGGCCCGACAACACCGCACGCGCCTCCGACGGCGAGAACACGACGGGCGGAACCTCGCCGTAAGCCCAGTGGCCGGGCGGAAGGAGCGAGTTCGCGACGGTCGCGCGCCCCGCGAGGAGCCACTTCGTCAGGCGCTCGCGATCGAGCGCTTCTGCGACGGCGCGCCGGACCGCGACGTTCGTGAAGGGCGCTCGATCGTTTTGAAAGAGCAAGTACGTGACGTTCGCGCCGGGACGCGCGACGACGTCGAGTCCGTCGTGACCGTCGAGCTCGGGGAGCAAGGTCGGCGAGACGGAATTCGGCGCGATGTCGCTTCGTCCCGCGAGGAGTCGTTCGACGCGGGCGTTTTCGTCGCGCACGGTGCGGACGACCACGCCGTGACGAGGTCGCGCCATCAATCCCGTCGACGCGGGCTCGAGCGCGACGTCGCCCGGAAGCACGCGAGCGATCGCGAACGGACCGAGCCCGTCGAGCGCTCCGTCGGGGCGCGGCGGCGCGGAGGCTTCGTCGGCGCGCAAGATCGGGATTTCGAGATCCGAGAGCAACGTCGCGCGCGGGTGAGCGAGCGCGATCGACAGCGCGCGCGCGCCGAGCGGCGTGCAGGAGCCGATCGCCTCGACCACGGCGCGGTGCGGACTGCCGAGCGCCGGGTTTTTCACCGCGGCGAGCGTCGCACAGACGTCTTCTGGACGTAACGGACGCCCGCTGTGAAAGGTGACGCCCGGACGCAACGTCACGTCGAGCGTGCGCTCATCGACGAACCGCCACGACTCGGCGACGAGCGGCACCGGTTCGAGCGAATCCGGATCGAGCCCCGCGAGGCCCGCGTGCACGAGTCGCGTGATCTTGACGTCGAGGCTCCGGGTCGCGAAGCGCGGATCCAGCGTCGCCGCTTCGGTCGATACGACGACTTCGAGCGGGCGCTCGCCGCGCTCGGTTTCGGCTGCGCGCGGCGAGCACGACGCGTTCGACGCGACGACGACGAGCAGCTCGGCCGTGACGACGAATGGCCGGAGCCAGCATTCGCGCGGCGTCATTTCCCCCACATCGAGTCGGCGATCGCTTCGACGGCGCGGTCCATCTTGTCTCTCACCTCGCTGTGCCGTCCCGCGACGCCGTCGGAGAGGAGCGAGAAAGCAATCGGATCACGGCCGGGCGGCGCGAGCACGTAGCCGCTCAGCGCGATGATCTGGTCGAGAGTGCCGGTCTTGGCGCGCACGACGCGACGGTCGGCCTCTTTCTTGAATCG
>DATBBD010000091.1:0-2718 GCA_036271175.1 Polyangiaceae bacterium
GATGGCTTTAAGTATCTCGCTTCGACGCCCCCATCACGCCGCGTCCGACCGGACGGCGGCACGCGGTCTACGCGAAGTGACGCGGGACACAATTGGTACATAGCCCCCCGAGGGGAGCTGTCAGCCTTCGAGATCACCGAAGTGGCGAAGCCTTCCGAGCGACGCAGCGAGTAGCTCGAGATCGCGCCGCGGCAGCGTGAGGAGCTCTGACGGAGGCCGATATAACTCGAGCTCGAGCGCGGCCTTCGCCTGCACTCCATCGGCCGTCAACCCGACGAGCTTCACCCGTCGATCCTTTGGATGCGAACGACGTTCCGCCAATCCGAGCTTTTCCAGGCGATCAACGAGCCACGTCGCGCTCGAAGCGTCGCAGTTCCACACCGTGGCGAGCTCGTTCATCGAAAGCCCCTCCGGTTCCAGGGTGAGCAGCGCTTTCGAGTCGTTCTGCGAGAGACCTTGGCGCTCGAGGATCGCGTCGTGCTCGGAACGGGTCGCGACGACGAAGTCGAACAGCGACCGCCAGACCTCTCGAGCCAACGCCGTCTTGGTTGCCGGGCCTCTCGAGGCTTCGTGTTTCACGCCCATGGGCGGGTTCGTAGCGCGCCTAGAAGTTCCCGACGACGTCGAGCGCGGTCGGCGCGACACGGAGCCCGACTTTTGCCGGCTCTTCTGCCTTGGACGAGTGCGCCCCCGAGATCGCGAAGTAGACGGTGAAGCCGGCCGCGACGACTGCGGCGGCGGTGAATCCGTCGGTGAACGCGGCGTCGCGCTTGACGTCGGAGCGCAAGCCAGCGAGCCGGCTCGGGTCGGCAGGGAATTGGTTCAACGCGTTGTCGAGGCTGTGGTTCGCGCTGTGCGTGACCAGACCGAATGCGACGGCGCCGCCGGCGAGGGCAACCGTCGACGCGGCACTGATCCAAAAGCCGACGTGATTGTCCGACGCAGGAGCCGTCCCCGAATCGAGACCCGAGGGCAACGGTTTCACCGAGAGCTGCTCGGCGGAACCGGAGGGCGACGCCGGAGCCGTAGGCTCGGCTTGCATCTGCAAGTCGAGGGTCATGGTGTCACCGCCGGCAACGGTCAGCGTCTTTTCGTTACCGACATAGCCGGGTTTACGAAGCTGGATTTGCCGAACGCCGGCACCGACGAGCACCGGCTTGTCGAGCGGGAGGTTCGCGACGGCCACGCCGTCGACGTCGAGCTCGGCGTCGGCGACATTCGACGTCACGGTGAGCTCGGTGACGCGCCCCTTCAAGGAGGTGATCTCCTGTTGAACCTGGCTCTGCCGGTCGGCGGGGATCTCGGTGCCGCCGTCCTTCAGGTATTGGGCGAGCAGCTTGAGCGCCGCGACGTAGTCGTGCCGCTCGGTTTGCACCTGAGCCATGTTGTAGAGGACGCGAAAGTTGGGCGCGAGTTGGTAGGCCTTGTTGAACTCGGCGAGGGCAGCGTCGAAGCTTCCTTCTCGATAGAGATCCACCCCGCGGAGAAACCGGTCGCGGGCTTCACCCACTCCGGGATCGGTAGCGGCCGTCGCTGGTTTCGGATCGGCGTGCGCGAGCTGGCCGATCGAACCGAGAGCGAACACGACGAGAATCGAGTGGCGCTTCATTGGGCGTAGGGATCTTTCTCGTCGATGACGCGTTTGGGCCGCGTGCCCGCCGCGGGTAACTCCATGCCCGGCTCGACCTGCGTCGAGGTGGCCTGCGCTTGCGGTCTCTCCGGCAGTGAGCGCGGCGGCACGACGACCCGCGGATACCGGAGGCCGTGAGCGGACGACGAACCGCGATCGGAATGGGACCCGTTGGTGGTTGGGATCGCCGCGCTCGGAGCCGTCACCGGTCGCTCGGAGGGGCCCGTGGCGCTCGAGCCCGCTAGCGCCGAAGGCGACGCGCTGGCCGAGGCATTCGCAGGCGACGCGGCGGCTCCGACAACGGTGGTTGTCTTTCCAGAGCGGGCGAGGACGAAGCCCAGCACCGCCGTTGCAACGACGGCGAGGGCCGCCCACAGCATTCGGCGCGTCGGCCCGCGAGCCTCCGGAGGCGGCATCGAGGCTCGACGCCGTTCTTCGGCCAATGCTTCTTCGCGGAGCGCGCGCAAGAGCGCGCCGTCGACGGGAATGCGCGACGTATCCTCCTCGTCGCCGGTGACGAACGCCGACGCGTTGCGGTTGGCCACGGCGGGCGCGCCGGCCGAAACTGCGATGGGCCCGGATATGGGAACGCCGGGAACGTGCGGCTCGCCGAAGTGCCGTTCGACGGCGGCACCGACCCGCGCGCGCTCGTCGACGAAACGAGAAGCGAGGAGGGTCGAGAGATCGCCGGGACCGATCTGACGGCCCTGGCGCGACAAGTAGAGCTCGAGGTCGCGCTGAAACTCCTGAGCCGTCGAGTAACGCGTCTCGGGATCGCGCGCGAGAGCTCGACGGGTGATCGCGGTGAGCTCCGGCGGTGCGCCCGGACGCACTTGTTCGAGCGGTGGCTCGGAGTCCTGGAGGCGCGCTTGCAACATCGCCGACCATGTCTCGCCCGACGAGCGGCGCCGCCCGGCGACGGCTTCCCAGAGCATGACGCCGACGGCATAGACGTCGGCGCGACGGTCCGCTGGTTTGCCGAGGCACTGTTCGGGCGCGGCGTAACCGATCTTGCCTTTGACGACGCTTTCCTGCGTGGAACCGAGCGCGCCTGCTGCCTTCGCGATCCCGAAGTCGAGCAGCTTCAC
>DATBBD010000092.1:0-2934 GCA_036271175.1 Polyangiaceae bacterium
GTTTCGTCGTCGGAGAGCTTCACCGCGGCGTCCTTGAGCGAGTCGACGACGACGACGTCGCATTCGAGCTTGTGCGCAAGGTCGACGAGCGCGCGCGGGTTCTTGACGAGGTCGACAGGCAACGGACCGCGTCGGACGACGAGACGCTCGTCGAGCGCGGCCCGCTCGGCGCGGTTGAACGTGCGTCGCATCGCTCGAGCGATTTGCTTCGGCCGGTCCATGGCGAGGTAGAGGACGCGGCGCGCGGGAACGATCGGGAAGTCGAGTACGTCGTCGCGGAGCCCGACGAGCCCGGCGACGATCTGCGCTGCAAGCGTCGTCTTTCCGGTCCCGGGCGGTCCGACGAGCATGAGCGATTCGCCTGACGCCCACAGCACGGATGATCCGACACCCCAGCGCGCGGCGAGGTCGGTGTCGAGGTCCCACAGGAACGCGCCGCCGGTAAGCACTTGCGTGTCGGCTTCGGCGCTCGATTCTTCGTCGCCTTCGAGCGGTACGAGCTCGTCGAGCGCGTGCCCGGCTTCGAGATGATCGGTGACATCTTTCGCGAACGGTGAGACGAGCACTCTGACGTTCACGCCGAGCGCTCGCAGGTCACGTTCGATTTGCCGCGCGAGCTTGCGGCCCGGCTTGTCGTCGTCGGCGATGATCTCGACCTGTCGCGCTCCGACGAAGTGTTGCGCGTACTCGGCGTTCCAGTCGTCGACGCCGCCCGCGGTGGTTGCGACGACACCGAGATTGACGAGCGTCAGCACATCCTTTTCGCCTTCGGCGTATGCGAGGTTTCCACCCGCCGCGGCTGTCGCCTTGATCGCTGGCAGGTTGAACAGCACTGGGTCGTGTCCGCGTGTTCTGAGCGTGCGGGCGCCGTTGCGGTGTCGATATGCGAATCGCTGTCCGCATCCGGGCTCGAAATGCCCGAGCCTGAGGCGCTCGTACAGTGCCGTGCCGTCGGCATCGCGATACGTGTAAGCCGCGTCGATCCACGCGATGTCGCCGTCGCACCGATCGCGGTCTGTGTGTTCGAGGCTCCCGTCGAACCCTTCGGATTCGCGCAGATCGATCGCAGCCATGATGTCGGCGTAGCTGCATTGCTGCGATCGGCAGATGAGTAGCACCTTGCCGTCGTTGCCGATGTCGATGTTCAGCGACGGCTTGTGATCGTCGTGCGCGGGACAGAGTGCGACCCAGCCACGGCCGCGTCGTTTCACGCGTTCGAGTCGTCCGATTACTCGGTCGACGGCCGATCCGCCTTGATTCTGTTGGCTTTTCGGGCTATCGTTGGTGCTCATCGGGAGGTCGTCTCTCTCGGTTCTTGAGCGGTCGGCCTTTTGTCGGGGGCCGGCCGTTCGCTTTGTTCAGGATGGGTTGACGGTCGTGGCACACTGTGCGTCGATGCTGCGATGACGCTCCGCGAAGCGCTCAACGCGACGGGCTGCACGTGCGATCCGGCCTTCGAGGTCGAGCGCGGCAACCTCGTCGCCGTTCACGACGCCGACTGTTTCTGGTCGGTGACCGAAGACCTTGACGAGCTCCGCGCGCTGACGGGCTGACGGCCAGTCGCCTTCTCGGGCTCGAGAACCTCGAAGGTGAGTCGCCGCTGCGTGCGCTGTCCGGCGAGGCGCGCGCGGATCACGCGCGCGGGATCGATCGGCCCGCGTTCCTGACCGAACGAGCAGAGCGTCGTTTGCGGGTCGAGCAACGCGTCGAACGCGTCGACGAGACCGGCGATGACGTCAGGCGTAGCCCACGTCTTCGCGGCGATCTGCATGATCCAGTCGAGGCACGCAGCCGCGGTCTCGCAGCGTTCCAGATCGACTTCGTAGACGTCGCGGCGCCGGCCGACGACGAGCTCGAGAGTGAGCTTCGACCGATGGAACCGCCACGGACCGAACGTCGTTGGGATCGGTTCCGGGCGCAGTAGGTCGGAGGCGGGGACGAGGTTCATGTGCCCGCCGCCTTCGGTACCGCGGGCGTCAGGATGCCGAGCACCGCTGCGCGGGTGTAGCGCCGGTGACGGCGGCCGGGCAGCAGGACGCTCGGCAGGATGCCTTCTCGGCTCCACTTCTCGACGGTCGGCACGGCGATGTGGAGCAGGTCGGCGACGTCGGAGGCGGTGAGGAACTCTTCGGTGCGGGTGTCGGGCATCGGGACGTCTCCTTGACGGCGGGTCGATACAGACATCCTAGCACTATGTCAGATAATCTCAGGCTCCTACCGACAGTGTCGCATAACCGGCTTGACCTGCGACGATGCCGCGCTACGGGCCGGAAGGTGCCGGCGCGGGGACGCCGAGAGGCTCCTAGTCCGCGACGCGCGTCCGGCAGCCGAGCGACGGATCGCACGTCACCACGAACACCGGCTGACGGTGCAACGCCACCTCATAGACGTGCGTGACGAAGCGCACGTAATCGGCCGGCGGGAGCGCGTCGAGCCAGACGAGGAATGGCTCGGCGTGGACGGCGCTCGCTGGCGCCCGGTGACCGTACGAGCTCGTGCTCGCTCCCGAGGGCGGCACGCCGAGGGTCAAGGCGGCGATGATGGCGATGGCGATGGCGGCGAGGGTCTTCACGGTGGCTCCTGTACTGCGGCGAGTACGCCCCTAAAGCGACTTCCGCGCTGAGCGATGCCGTGGTCGTGGTCGAAGCGACGGCAACGGGCGGGTCGCGCTACACCGTCGACTGGGCGATCGAGTACCACCGCGAGGTCTTCGCCGTCCCCGGATCGCGTCGCAACCCGGCCGCGGAGCTCTGCAACACGCTGATCCGCGACGGCGCGCACCCGCTGCTGCACCCGTCCGATGTCGTCCTCGCGCTCGCGCAGGACGCACCGGCGTCGTCGGGGTACGCCGCGATCGCGGCCGACCTCGGCGGCGACGGCGGGTGGGATCGGCCCGCCGTCGTGCTCAGCCCACCGGCGCGGCGGCTGTTCCGG
>DATBBD010000093.1:0-10699 GCA_036271175.1 Polyangiaceae bacterium
TCCGAGCACGTCGAACGCGACGTCGTGAGCGACTCCCGACACCTCGGTTCGACCGCGCGCCGCGGGCTCGAAGGTGACGCGCAGATCGCCGCGAAACGTCACGTGCGACGCCTCGGTGCCGTGCGTCGCGAATCGGCGCTCGACCGCGGCATCGAATGGAATGACGACCGCGTTGCGCGTCAACGGCTCGGCGTCGAGCGCGATGCGCACGTCGTGCTCGGGCGCTGCACCGGGTCGATACAGGTCGCCGCGAAAGGTGACCCTGGCCCGGCGCGCGTCGGGGAACCCATCGCCGGTGATGACGACCCGGTCGCCGGCCGAAGCCCGGTGCGGGTCGATCCGGTAGACCGTGAGCAAATCCGGGACGTCGCTGGTCCGGCAGCCGCTCGCGAGGATCAGCGCCAAAGCGGCTGCCCAACCGTTCCGTTGCATGCGCCCGAACGATAGCGAAGTGCTCTCGGACGGGCGAAAAACGCGGGGGCTCGTCACGAATCGGCATGTCCCGGAACGGAGGCCTTCTTGACGCCCTGCAGCAAGGCTGCTTCAATTGTGTTGAGGCGGTAGTAGAACGAAACGTGTCGGCGTCGGCGACGCCTCCGGCACGAAAGAACCGCGACACGGCCGAGAGAACGGAAAAGCGAGCATGGTAGCTGGTGAACCCGAGGGAACCCCGACTCCGGAACGACGAGTCATCAAGCGCTACTCGAATCGCAAGCTCTACGACACCAAGGACAGCCGCTACGTCACGTTGCTCCAGATCGCGGAAATGATCCGCGCCAACGAAGACGTGCAGATCATCGACAACGCGACGAAGGAAGACAAAACCGACGTCACGCTCGCGCTCATCATCTCGGAAGAGCTGAAGGCGCGACCCCGCGGTATCCCTCTCGCGACGCTCAAGGCGCTCATCCGACAGCGCAGTGAGAAAATCCTGACCCATTTGAACCCGATTCGTCGCCTCATGTCGAAAGATCACGGCGGGGAAGAATCGGCCGAAGGCCTAGAAACGGCACCTGCTCCAGAGGAGGAGGATTTGACCGGCAACGAAACTCAGCAAAAAGGCCTGCGCGCCACGCTCGAGCAGTGGCAGCACACCATCGACGAGCGCATTCGGGCGGTGTTGCCCAACTTTTCGACGATCCGTGAGCTCCAGTCCGAGCTGAAAAAGCTTTCGGACCGCCTCTCCGCGATCGAGAAAAAGCTCGAAGAGCCCTCCAAGGAATAGTTCGCGAGAGAGCCGGGTTCCGGAAGGTGAGGCACCCCACCATGAGCCGGTCCGAAAAGAGAGCCGAGCTCGAAGAGTTCGAGCGAGCGATTTTGACTCACGCGCCGAACTTGCTGGCCGTCGCGTGCCGGCTTGCGCGAAGCCGCCCCGAAGCCGAAGACCTGGTTCAGGACACCCTGGTCAAGGCGCTCCGCGCCAAAGAGCAATACGAGACCGGGACCAATCTGAAGGCCTGGCTCCTCAAGATCCTGAAAAATACGTTCATCAACCGCTACCGCCGGAGCGGCCTCGAGCGCTCGGTGATGGACGGGCCAGAAGCGGACCCGCTCGCGGACGGATGGATCGGCGCGGCTACCTTGCGCGGCATGCGCGACCCCGAGAGCCAGGCAATGAGGCCGGTTCTGGAGCGGGAAATCTCGAAGGCGCTCGACGCGATCCCAGAGGAGTTTCGGCTCGTCGTCGTATTGGCCGACGTCGAAGAGCTGTCGTATCGCGAAATCGCCGATCTCGTGGGTTGCCCCATCGGTACGGTGATGTCGCGTCTCCACCGCGGGCGACGGCTCTTGAAGACGAGCTTGCTCGAACAAGCGCGCATGATGGGCCTCGTTCCGGAGGCGAGCGAGTCGACCCCCGACACGAAGGCGGCGCCGATGCCGGCTCCCGTCGAGCTCGAGTCGTACCGCCAAAAGAGGAACGCACGATGAGCTGTCGGCAAGTTGCCGCGCTGCTCGAGGCATTCCTCGACGGCGAGCTTCCCGCCGAGCAAACGCTCACGGTCGAGGAGCACCTCGTCTCGTGTGACGACTGTCTCGAGCGAAGCCGCTTCAGTAGCGCGCTGAAGACGAGCATGCGCCACGCAGTGGCGGCCGATGCGATGCCGTCCGCAGGGTTCGAAGCGCGGCTCGCGGGCGCGCTTCGCGGTGAACGCGAGCGCCTTCTCCAGACGCAATCGCTGCCGCCGCCGGCGGCAAGCCGTCGTTTTCGATGGAGCTCCGTCGTGCCGCTCACGCTTGCGGCAGCGACGACCTTTTCGTTCGTCACCTGGGTGAACACCCGGCTCGCCAACAACGGGCTCGCGCCGGTCGCGAGCGCGGACGCTCCGCGACCGCCGGTCACGGCGGCGGGCATGTTGGATCCCGAGCAGGCGCTCGAGGCGCTCGTCAGCTATCACGCGGCGCCGCCCGCACCGCAGATCACCGACTCGTCGCTCGTGCCGCGGCTCGAGCCCGAAGCGGGCATGCCGGTTCATCTGCCGGAAATGAAGCAGTACGGCGCTTCCTGGGAAGGCGGCAGCGTGATCCCCGTGAAGAACTATCACGCGGTGATCTTCCGCTACCGGCTCTCGAATCACCCGGTCACCGTTTACATCTACGACACCCGGCAAGTGCGGCTCCGCGCCGTTCTCGAGCCGCGCGTGGTGCACAATCAGCCCGTGCACGTCGGAGATCGTCACGGTTACTCGATCGCCGCGCTGGAGCGCCGCGGCGTGGGGTGCGCGGTCGCGACGGACCTCGACGACGACGAGAGCGCCGAGCTCGCCACGACGATTTATTAGCTCCGGTTCGGCGCCCGCCGCGAGTCCGTTTGCGGGTCAGGCAACGCCGCGCATCGACTTCGAGCGGGTGCCGGGCCGAAACGTTGCTCGGCCGGTGCCGCTCCGGTATCCCTTTTCATCGTGCGCGGACGCGTCGGCCGAGAGCGAAGCTCGGGGCCGCCCTCGACGGGCGCGCTCGGGGCAATTCGCGATTGGTTCGACGATCGCCGCAACTCCTGGACGATGCGCGTCGCCCTGCTCACCGCGCTTTCCGTCGCGCTCGGCGGCGTGGCCGTGGTTTGGGGCACGCGGCCGTTACTGCGCTCGCTGGCGCGGGCGCGAGCCCACGCGCAAGGGTTCGACTTCGACGCCAAACGCGCGCGCTTCGGTTGGGGCGTGGTGCGATTCGGCGACGCGTCGCTGTCATCGGCGTCGCTGCCCGGCGTGACCGCGAGCTTCGACGAAATCGTCGTCGTGCCGTCGTTCACGTTCGGCGTGCGCCGCATCGAGGTGCATGGCGGGCGCGTTCGCCTCGCGGGATCGTTACGGACGCTGGAGAACGAGCTCGACTCGTTTCGTCCCGCTCGCTCGACGAGCGACGCCCACACCGCGGGGGAGCGCGTGCCCGTCGTGGTCGACGGCCTCGACGTCGCGTGGGACGACGCGACGAACCCCGGAAACGACGGGCACCTGTGGGGCGCGCGCTACCGTCGTTCGCCGGATTCGCACGAGGCGCTCGGCGCCGATCTCGCTCGCTTCGCCATGAACGGCGCGACCGTCGAAGTCGCGCGGCCCGAAGTGGAGCTGTCGCGCGTGTCGACCCATCGCGTGCTCGACCACGTCTCGGCGGCGAGCCTGGACGCGACGGTCGACCTCGACGAAGCCGCGACGTTGCTCGCGACGGCGAGCGACGTCGCCGCGAGCCCGGGAACCGTTCCCGCGACGAAAGCGCTCGATGCGACGCCCGCGAAGCACGACCCGACCGCGATCGCGCCGCCGGAAAATACGACGGACCCGAGCTCGAACCGCGGTCCACGATGGCGCGCTGAGCTCCGTCGCGGCGCCGCCGCACTTTCGTCGATGCTCCGCTCCGGCGCCAATGCCGTTCTCCAGAAGGCGCATGTGCGCGTCCAGAGCGGGGCAGAAGCATTGAACCTCGGTCCCGCCGACTTGGTGGTCGCGCGCGACGACGTGCGCGTGCACGTGTCGTTCGCGCCGGGAATGGAGCGGGTGGCGACGCCGCTCCGCATCCAGCTCGATCTGCCGATCGGCGATGGCCCGGTCGACGTCGGGCTCGACGGCGGCCCGATCAGCTTGGGCCTGCTCGGCGTGAAGGAAGGCGACCTCGGGCTCGAAAACGTCGACCGCGCCGAAGTCGAAGCGACGGGGAAAGCGCAGCTCTCGGCGGACGGTCGCTCGCTGTCGGTCTCCGGGCGCTCGCGCTTCGTCGACGTCGCGGTGTTTCAGCGAAAGCTCGCGCCGGAACCAGTCCGCGACGTTCAAGTCGGGCTCTCGGGGGAGCTCGGCGTCGAGCTCGACGGAAGCCGAATCGATCTCCGCAACGGAACCGCGACGGTCGGACGCGTGACGCTCGAGACGAGCGGCACGCTCGAGCGCGGCGAGGACTATTCACGCGGCGGGTTCCACGTCGAGGCGCCGCTCGCCGCTTGCGCGGACATCCTCGGTTCGACGCCGCCGGCGCTCGTGCCATTGCTCCAGGGTCTAGAAGCGTCCGGCACGTTCGCGTTTTCCGGCGACCTCGGCTTCGACACGCGACGACCCGCCGACACGCGCGTCGATTGGAAGGTCGCGAACGGCTGCCGCGTGACGGAAGTGCCGGAAGGGCTGTCCCCGGCGCGATTCGAAAAGCCGTGGGTGCGTTCGGTGCTCGACAAGAACGACGAGCCCATGACCATCGAGAGCGGCCCCGGCACTTCGGCGTGGGTGGCGCTTCGAGACATTTCGCCGTTCATGCCGACGGCGATCCTCGTCTGTGAAGATTCGCGATTCTTCTCTCACAGCGGCTTCGACGAGAAAGCGATCCACGACTCGATCCGCGACAACCTGCGCGCCGGCAAATTCGTCCGAGGCGCGAGCACGGTGTCGATGCAGCTCGCGAAGAACCTGTACCTCGGCCGTGAAAAGACGCTGTCTCGAAAGCTCCAGGAAGCCGTCCTCACGCTCTTGCTCGAGCAATCGCTCACGAAAGAGCAGATCCTCGAGCTCTACTTGAACGTCATCGAATTTTCGCCCGGCGTGTACGGCATCGGTCCGGCGGCGGCGTACTATTTCCATTCGGACGCGCGCGATCTTTCGCTCGCGCAGGCGCTGTATCTCGGGTCGATCTTGCCGAACCCGAAGCATCAACACTTCGGGCGCGACGGCGCGATCCACCCCGCGTGGGGCGTGTACCTTCAACACTTGATGCAGATCGCGCACAAGGTGCGTCGCATCGACGACCATGAGCTCGAGGTCGGGCTCGGTGAAACGGTGCAGTTCGGCGCGCCGGCGCAAGGCGACGAAATCGCGCCGGCCAGCGACGTGGACCCGCGCGACGGCGAGGGCGACGCCGACGTCGGCCCCGACTACGAGCCTTCCGCTCCCTGAACGGTCTCCGGCGAGTTCGTCGCGTTCGTCATCGCTTCGTCACCTGCCGCGCCGAGCGTCACTTTTCGCCGCGGGCGCGGAGTTCCTTGAAGAAAGCTTGAAGGAGGGCCGCCCCTTCCTCGGCAAGGACGCCGCGCTCCACCGTGAAGCGGTGGTTCAAGCGCGCGTCGGTTCCGATTTCGAAGCGCGACACGACCGCGCCGGCTTTCGCGTCGAGCGCGCCGAAGACGAGCCGCGCGACGCGTGCATTGACGAGCGCGCCGGCGCACATCGCGCAGGGTTCGAGCGTGACGAAGACGGTGCAGCCGTCGAGGTGCCAGGTGCCGAGCGACGCCGCCGCGGCACGCACGGCGAGGAGCTCGGCGTGCGCGGTGGGGTCCGCGTCGATTTCGCGACGATTGTGTCCGCGCGCGAGCGCAATCCCGTCGGGACCGACGACGACGGCGCCGACCGGCACATCGGCGTGCGATGCCGCGAGCCGCGCTTCGTCGAGCGCGACGCGCATCCAATCCGCGTCGTTCACGAGCGCACCGTACACGCACTGCGCGTCGCTTCGCGGCGCTCGCGCCCCCACGGCGACGCCGCTCGACGCACAGGGTGCCCCCAATAAATCGACTCGCGTTTGCCTTGACGATGCTTCTTAACGCTATATCTTTAACATGTCGCAACATGACAGCGACATGGAGGCGTCAGTCATGGACTTTCGAAATCATTGGGGTTTTTTTGGTGAAGAGCTGGCGGCGCGGTTCGCCGGAGGTCGCGGGCGCGGCGGACGAGGCGGACCCTTCGGCCCGCACGGGTTCTCCGGGATGCCTCCGGGTGGGCCGGGCGGCATGCCACCTTTCGGCGGCGGCGGCTTTCCGTGGAACTTCTTCCAGCGCCCGACGCGGGCGCGGCGCGGCGACGTGCGCGCGGGCATTCTGGCGCTGCTCGCAGAGCAACCGCGGAACGGTTACCAGATCATGCAGGAGCTCGAGCAGCGAAGCGGCGGCTCGTGGCGACCGAGCTCGGGTTCGATCTATCCCGCGTTGCAACAGCTCGAGGACGAAGGGCTCGTCGAAGTCGAAGCGACCAGCGGCGGACGCACGTTCCGGCTGAGCGACAAGGGGCGCACGTACGTCGAGGAGCATCGGGACGAAGTCGGCGCGCCCTGGGAAAATGTCGGTGAGCCCGCCGGGGAAGAATGGATCTCGCTCTTCAGCTTGGTGCGGAACATCGCCATCGCAGCCGCGCAGGTGGTTCACACCGGCACTCCCGCGCAGATCGAGCGCGCCGAACAGCTGCTCGCCGACGTTCGCCGGCAGCTCTACGGGATCCTCGCGGAGAGCGACCCGGCCGACGACGAATGACGATCTTCGGACGATAAAGATCGTCGGGCACCAGAGAAGATTCGCGGATCGAGTCGAAGAACGGGATTGCTCAGCGGACGTCTCGTTTCCGGGCGTGACGACGATGCCGGTCCCGTTTCCCGCAGGGCTCCTCGGCGGGCGCTGCTGCACACCCGATGAGATCCGCTTACGTATGCGGTTGACGCGCTGAGGCGCGCTTTCGATTCGCACTCGACCGCAGCCGCGCCGGTCCTGCCGTTCACTGGGGCAGGTTGGAGGGTGCCTGTCGGATGTGGTTAAACCGGTTCGTCGGAAGCGGGCCGAATCACTCGACCGTGACGACGGAAACAGCGGACTGAACCCGTGGAGGCGCGAAAGAAAAGAAGCACCTGATCCGGATGCGCCGGGGCCAAACCCGCGGTAGGAGTGCGCGCATGACGTCACGACCGGCAGATTCGAGCGGAAAGGCACTCACGACGAACCCCCGTCTCCTCGAGTGGGTGAGCGAGATGGCGAAGCTCACCAAACCCGATCACATCGTGTGGTGCGACGGCTCGCTCGAAGAGAAAACGGCGCTCACCGAACAAGCGGTGAAAGAGAAGATCCTCGAGCCGCTCAATCAAGAGAAACTGCCCGGTTGCTACCTGCACCGCTCGAACCCGAACGACGTCGCGCGCGTCGAGCAGCTCACGTTCATCTGTACGCCGACCAAGGACGAGGCTGGCGCGACGAACAACTGGATGGACCCGACCGAGGCGTACCAGAAGCTCGGCAAGCTGTTCGACGGCTCGATGAAGGGCCGCACGATGTACGTCGTGCCGTACGTCATGGGTCCGATCGGTTCGAAGCTCGCCAAAGTCGGCGTCGAGCTCACCGACAGCATTTACGTCGTCCTCAACATGCGGACGATGACCCGCATGGGCAAAGCCGCGCTCGGCATGCTCGGACAGAGCGACGATTTCAATCGCGGTCTCCACTCGACGCTCGACTGCAACCCCGAGCGCCGCTTCATCTGCCACTTCCCGCAAGACAACACGATCTGGTCGGTGGGGTCGGGTTACGGCGGCAACGTCCTCCTCGGCAAGAAGTGCCTCGCGCTCCGCGTCGGCAGCTACCTCGGCAAGAAGGAAGGCTGGCTCGCGGAGCACATGCTCATCCTCGGCGTCGAGAGCCCCGAAGGCGAGATGACGTATGTCGCGGCGGCGTTCCCGAGCGCGTGCGGCAAGACGAACTTCGCGATGATGATTCCGCCGAAGCGCTTCAAGGGCTGGAAGATCTGGACCGTCGGGGACGACATCGCGTGGATGCGCGTCGGCGACGACGGAAGGCTGTACGCGGTGAACCCGGAGTTCGGATACTTCGGCGTCGCGCCGGGCACGAGCTACGAGTCGAACCCGAACGCGATGAAGACGGTCATGCGCGACACGATCTTCACGAACGTCGCGCGCACGCCGGACGGCGACGTGTGGTGGGAGGGCAAAGACGGCCCGCCGCCGCCCGAGCTCATCGATTGGAAGGGCCAGCCTTGGACGCCCGCGTCGAAGGAAAAAGCGGCGCATCCGAACGCGCGGTTCACCGCCCCGGCAACGAACAATCCGGCGCTCTCGAAGTTCTACGATGACGTCGACGGCGTGCCGATCAGCGCGATCATTTTCGGCGGTCGTCGCGCGACGACCGTGCCGCTCGTCATGCAGGCCTTCAACTGGCTGAACGGCGTGTTCTTCGGCGCGACGCTCGGTTCGGAGACGACCGCGGCCGCTGCCGGCGAAGTCGGCGTCGTGCGCCGTGACCCGTTCGCGATGCTGCCGTTCTGCGGCTACAACATGGCCGAGTACTTCGAGCACTGGCTCGCGATGCAGTCGAAGATCACCAATCCGCCGAAGGTGTTTTTGGTGAACTGGTTCAGAAAGAGCAAGGAAGGGAAATTCCTCTGGCCGGGCTTCGGCGAGAACATGCGCGTCCTCAAGTGGGTCGTCGACCGGGCTCGCCTCCGCGTCGGTGGTCAAGAGACGCTCTTCGGCTGGGTTCCGAAGGCCGGCGATCTCGATCTCTCGGGTCTCGACATCGCCTCCGAAAAGGTCGACGAGGCGACGAACATCGATCTCGACGAGTGGAAGAAGGAAATTCTCTCCTACGGCGAGTTCTTCGAGAAGCTCGGACCGAAGATGCCCCGCGCGTTGAAGCTCCATCGCGACCTGCTCCTCGCGCGCATCGAGGCCGTTCAAGGTCGAAAGAGCTGAGCTTTAACCGAGCGTCGCGAAGAGCATCGCGGGAATGACGCCGTCGGTTTCGGCGTCGCGCGCCGGCTTCCGGACGGCCGCGTGCACGCACGCATCGTCGACGCGATCGAGCCACGTCGAGAGCCGCGGGCGCGCCGCGACGCGTTCGGCCTGCCGCGGCGTGAGCGGCGTGCGAAAGCTGAAGAGCTGCGCGAAAATGGCGACGTCGGCGCGCGACGGCGCTTCCCCGAGCCAGTAACCACGCTCCGGCGCTCGCACCTCGAGCCGGTCGAGCACCTGCTCGAAATTCTCCCAGCACCGCTCGAGGTTCGGTCGGATCACGTCGCGTGCTCGGAGCCCCTCGACGACGCGAGCTCGCAAGCGATTCGGCAGGACCGCCCGAACCAAGGCCGGCATCGATGCAAAGTACGCCCGCTTGGTGCGCGTCCAGTTGTCGTCATCGGCCCAGCGCGACGCGACCACGAACCCGTAGAGCGCACCATCGGCGAACTCCTCCCAGAGAAACGACTCGGCGCTCGCGCGCGCGTCGAGCCCGCGCGACAGAGCGCCGCCAGATAGTGCTTCGAGCCGCGACACGATCCGCGTCGAGTCGGCGACCGGTTCGTCATCGACGAGCAACACCGGAACTTGCTCGGCCGGGTTGAGGTGTCCGAAATCCGACGGACGCGACCCGTGCCGTCGCTCGTACGACAAGCCGCAGAGTTGCAGTGCGCGGTGGGCCTTGAGGCAGAACGGCGAGTAGCTCTCGACGCGGGGCACGCCGGAGTCGCGGAGCTCACAGAGAACGAGGGTCGGGCGGGACGCGGGGGAATTCGTCATGGGTCGGTCCTTTCGGGGATTCGCGGGCGCCTGCCCGCTCACTCACGCCACGAACATTGCTCCCACCGACTGACAACATTATGGCATATTTGATTGGGAGCTCGAAATGCGCCGTCAAAGTCGCCTTTTTGCCCTCGCCGAACACCTCCGCGGCCGGAAGACCGGCGTGACCGCCGAGGCGCTGGCCGACCGATTCGGCGTCAGCATCCGCACCATCCACCGCGACCTCGACACCCTCCGCGAAGCGTCGCTGCCCGTGTTCGCCGAGCGCGGCCGCGGCGGCGGTATCGCGCTCGACCGCGCTTACACGCTTCCGCCGGTGAATCTCTCGGCGCGCGAAGCCGCGGTGCTCGTCGTGCTCGGCGCGTATGCCAAGCGCCTGCGACTCTTGCCGTTCGAAGAGACGCTCGAAGGCGCGATCGACAAGGTGCGCGGCGCGCTCTCCGGCTCGGCGCAGCGCGAGCTGCTCGATCACGTGAGCCGGCTCGAATTCACCGGCGTGCCCGCGCCTCCGGTGACGGCCGAGGTACGCCGCGCGGTCGAGCAAGCGTGGTTCGAGCAATGTCCGCTCGACGTCACCTACGTCTCGTCGAGCTTCGTCGAATCGACGACCACGGTGATCGTCGATCGCGTGCTCCTCGAGCGCAACGCGACGATGATTTACGGCAAGAGCATCGAGACGGCCGACGTGCGTCCCTATCGTCTCGACAAGATCACGAGGGCCGTCGTGCGCTCCATGCGCCCGAAGTGAGCGCTGCGCCGAATGCGCAGCCGCGACGCCGTTCGGAGTTCCGGCATCGCGGCTCGGTGCGCGGGCGTCACTTCACGACGGGGACCTGACGCGGATCGCCGGCTTTCGCCGGCGCGAGGCCCTTCTCGACGCGCGCGCCGTACTCCGGGTCCGCTTTCTCGAAGTGGTCGATCTGTCTCTTCTGAATGAAGTCGG
>DATBBD010000094.1:0-6092 GCA_036271175.1 Polyangiaceae bacterium
CGCTGACGGGCAACGGGACCGCCGCGACGCGCGTACTGCTGTTCGTCGACAGCAGGCGGACCGCTCAGGATGTCGATGAGGAGTTGAAGCGGCTGGCCAAGGGGAACGAGACAGCGCCGAAACGCGAGATCGAGATGGTGCTCTTCGTGGGGGGGCGCCGGGTCGCCGAGCGCGACGACGCCGCCAAGCGGCTCGAGGACCTCGGTCTCGTCGCGGGGCGCAGCGTCGCGATCGCGAAGCCGGTCTTCGTGATCGCCACCAGCGCGGGTGAGGTCGGCGTCGACCTCGACGCGGAGCATGCTGTGCTCGACGTAGTGGAGTGGGAGCGCATGGTTCAACGCCTTGGACGCGTCAATCGGCGTGGCGCGGGCGAAGCGGACGTCTGGATCATCCCGACGGAGCCTGACTCGAAGACGACCGAGGCGCTCGAAAAGGACGCCAAGCTCCGCGATGCGAGCGACTCGGAGGATGAGGCAAGCGACGAAGCGAACGGGGCCGATGAAGCCGACATCGACGCGGCGAGCGACGAGGACGAAGGCGGTGCTCCCAAGCGGCTAAAAGACGAAGAACGAGCTCGCGTCGAACGTTGGCACCGTCGCCAGGCGACGTTGCAGGCGATCGCGAGTCTACGGCCGGTGGAGGCCGCGTTCGACGGAAGCCCGCGAGCAATCTCGAGCCTGAAAACAGCGCACCCGGATCTCGTGGAGGCGGCATCCACGCCAGCGCCGCTCCATCCGCCGTTGACGCGCGCCGTCGTGGAGTCCTGGTCGATGACGTCGTTGGATGATCACTCGGGGCGCCCCGAGGTGCGCCCGTGGCTTCGCGGCTGGGTCGAGGAGGAGGCGCAGACCGCCGTCGTGTGGCGGACGTGGCTCCCGAAGCTGGCCGATGCAGACGCGTACTTCGAGGCCGCCCCCGTGGAGACGGCGGAGGTTCTCGAGACGGAGAGCACGGCGGTCCTGACTTGGCTCGACAAGCGCGCGAAGGCCGCCCTCAAGGCGCACGAGGACACGAAACGAGACGCGACGGAGAATGGTTCGGGCGAAGCGTCCGGCGCGGATGCGCACGTGGCCAGGCCGCCGCTCGGACCGGACGAGATCGCCGTGTTCGCGCTTGGCGATGAAGCTCGGGGCTGGACGATCCGCGCGCTCGTCGCGCTCGACAAACAGCAACGCGATCGCCTGCTGCGCTCCATCGCGGACGCGACGATCGTCGTCGACGCGCGGCTCGGCGGCCTCGTCGAGGGGTTGCTTGAACCGAAGGCGAACACGGCGGCTCGCGACGTGAGCGAGTTGCGGCGCTTGTCGTTCCGCGTACGCGAGGTCGACGATCTCGAGTCGGTCGAGGACGATGACGATTGGCGCATCGAGGACGCGTTCGTGTCGCGAACCGACGACGACGGCCAGGCCATCGCCTGGCTCCTCGTCGAGTCGGACCGAACCCAACAATCGACGACCGCCGAAGGCCGCTCGGTGGGGCGCGAGCAGGCGCTGGCGGAGCACCAGTCGTTCGCCGAGCGCCACGCGCGGCGCATCGCCGGGCGACTCTGGGGCGAGCGGAAACACACGGACCTCCTCGCGCTCGCCGCGGTGTTGCACGACGAAGGCAAGAAGGCCGCCCGATGGCAGCGCGCCTTCAAGGCCCCCGCGGAGAGGCGACCGCTCGCCAAGACGACGAGCCGGCCGATCCAGTCAATCCTCGCGGGCTATCGCCATGAGTTGGGGTCGCTGCTGTACGCCGAGGCCGACGCGCGGGTCGCGGCGCTCTCCGTAGACGATCGCGATCTCGTGCTGCACCTCATCGCTGCCCACCACGGCTTCGCGCGTCCACTCCTGCGGACGGATGGATGCGAGGACGCTCCGCCGAGCGCGCTCGTGGATCGCGCTCGCGCGATCGCGCTCCGGTTCGCGCGGCTCGAGCGGCGCTGGGGGCCCTGGGGCCTCGCGTGGTGGGAGACCCTGCTGCGCGCCGCCGATCAAGCGGCGTCGCGCGAGAACGATGAGTTGGGGGCTGCGCATGGCTGAGGCGTCCATCCCGGTCGACCTGTTCAACCCCGGGCAGGTCTTCGCTTGTCTCGGCTTTGCGGAGGCGGCCGATGCCCTGCTCGGCGGCGCGGAGGCGTGCTTCGATTGGTCGAAGCGCGGCGATGTTCGGTACCGGCTACGCGCGACGGGCGAGGAGAGCCCGGTCGCTCATGTGCTCCGGTTCATCGCGGACGCAGTGGCCTTCGCCGAGGCGCCGTGCGGGAGCCCCAACCTTCGCGCCTGGAAAGCGAAGTGGGGACGCGCGCCGCTCGAACTAGCGATGGGACAGCCATATCCATCGCCGGATCCAGATTCCCCAGCGACGTTGGTCACGGTCCTTCGCACGGGCGATCGTGAGATTCGTCTCGACTACTGGTCCGACGCAACGAAGCGCGACAACGCGAAGTTCTGGGCCGGCTCCGGCGGGTATCCGGGCGCCGCGCTCACGCGAGACGCACTCGAGCTCGTTCGAACGACGTGCGTTGCGGCGGCGTCCAATCCGTTCGCGCTCGCGGTTCCACAGACTAGCAGCTTTCGCCTCGACTGGCGCCGCGACTACATACCGATCGACGCGGGTTTCTCGCTCAATAAACACGACGGCGCGATCGTGACCGTTGGTTACCCGCTGGTCGAGTTGCTCGGCGCGGTCGGACTCTCCCACGCTCGTCCGCGGCGCTTGCAGACGAAGCTCGACTATCGTTATGGCGTCGTCGGCACCTCGGGAGAACCTCTCTGGCTACCGCTCACGTTCTTGCGCGCTGGGCTTGGCGCGTCGGACACACCGTTTCAGACGCGTCGATTTCGTATGTCCCTGAGCTGGCCCGGCAAGGAAGGACAGGCCCGCGCGATCACCCAGGTCACGGAGGAGAGTAATTCATGAGTACGAGTTTAGATACGCATGTCACGAACTGGCTCTCGCCGACGGGTCCCGTCGCGCTCGTCTGGAAGCAACAACTCGTGCCCGTCGAGGGCGACGACGGCGTGTTCTTTCCGCCGACCTACGCTGACCTCAAGGAGAACTACAACATCGACATGCTCGGTGACGGAACTCGGGTGGTCACCGTCGATAGCGTCGGTTCTCAGGCCAACCGCATCGAGCCGATTTTTCAGAAGGCGTCCGATGGAAACAACGAGCTCGCGGAGCTCGTCCCGCAGATCGAGATCGAGATCGAGGAAGGCAAGCGCGTCTCCGTCCTCCAGGCAGGACACCGGTTGGGCGATGCGATCGTCCGAGCGTCCGAGCTCAAGGACGATGCACACGAGGCGTTCGTGACATTCTTGGAGAGCGGAGACGCGACACGCATCGCGAAGCTCGCGCCGACGTCGCTCGTGTTCGGTGTGTGGGACTCGCGCGACACGCAAGCGAAGCTTCCGCGGCTCGTGCAGTCCGTGATTCGTGCGTGGAACGTCGACCGGCTCACCAGGTCCGCGCAGTACGTGCCGGCGATCGACTACGCGGCGCACGAGGTCTTCTCGGAAGAGGAGAAGGCGAAGCAGGAGGGCGACCCGAAGAGCCCGCTCGCGAAGCGCGGCTTTGTCGCCGTCCCCGCGACGGGCCAGCACGGCGGCGTCGTCGCGCGTGGGCCGATCGTCCGGGACGTGACGATCAACTTGGTCGCCGTTCGCCGGCTCCACGGCGGCGACGCAACCGATGCGCTGCGCAGGTACATCCTCGGCCTCGGCCTCGTCGCCGCGACGGCGCCGCTCGATGGGTTCCTGCGCGCCGGCTGCCTCCTCGTCCCGAAGGCGTCGCAGACATCGTGGGTGGAGGTCGCGCGCACGGGCGAGCGCATCAATATAGCACTCGATGACACGGCCGCGATCGCGTTCGCGAAGGAAGCGGCCACTGCATTCAGCGTGGGCGAGAATCGCGTGGCAAAGTTCCTCAAGGACAACGCGAAGAATGATCTCAAGGCCGGCGACAAGGGGAAGAAGGGCGCCACGGGCGGCGGTAAGAAGGCCGGCAAGACGAAGAACGAGTGACCGCGATGCCGCACCACTTCGCGCTGACGATCCACCTGCACGATCTCCGCTACCACGGCGCGAGCGAGTGGCCGCCGTCGCCAGCGCGGGTTTTTCAAGCGCTCGTAGCGGGCGCAGCACAGGGGAGGCGAGTACCCGACGACGCACGTCGTGCGCTCACGCTCCTCGAGGGGCTCGCCGCGCCGATCATCGCGGTGCCGCACGCGCGGCGCGGCCAACGCGTAGCGATGTTCGTGCCCAACAACGATCTCGACGCCGTGGATGGCGATCCGGGGCGCGTCGGCGAGATCCGCACCAAGAAGCAGGTGCGACCGTGGGTCCTCGACGGCGACGCGTTTCTCTATGCGTGGCCTGTCTCGGACAGCGCCGACGCCAGCAGTCTCGTCGACCTCGCAAACGGCCTCTATCAACTCGGCCGCGGGGTCGATCCGGCGTGGGCTATCGGCGAGCTGCTAGACGACGACGGGGTCGCCGCGCGATTGCGAGACCACCGCGGCGTGGTTCACCGGCCAGGCCGCGGTGGCGGAGGGCTCGAGCTCGCGTGTCCGACGACGAATAGCCTTGCGAGCATCGCAGACCGCTTCGAAGCCAGCTTGAGACGCCTGCGCCCGGAGGGCGGCGGCGGACCGACTCGCTTCGTACAGCCGCCCAAGGCGCACTTCGAGATGGTGCCGTACGGCGGCGCGGCGGGCTCGCACCTCTTCTTGCTACAACGTGAAGACGAACCGGAGAGGTCTTCTCCGTGGGCGGCATGGCGAGCGGTGTCGCTCGTTGAGCGTGTGCGCGGCGCAGCGGTCGACGCGCTCCGGAGCGCGCTGCCGAGCCGCGCCTCCGAGATCGAGCGCGTCCTCGTTGGCCGCAAGCGCGACGGCGCCGACGTCGGGCCCATCGAGGAGCGCGTCCGGTTCGTCCCGTTGCCCTCGATCGGCCACGAGCATGCTGATCAAGCAATTCGACGCATGCTCGTCGAGGTGCCGCCCGGGCCGCTTGCCGAGGGCGATGTGCTCTGGGCCCTGTCGGGCCGGGCGCTCTTCGATCCAGAGACAGGCGTGGAGAACTCGACGCTCGTTGCTAGCAGTGACGACGACATGGTGGCGCGCTACCGCACGACGTCGCGGCTGTGGCGCTCCGTGACGCCGCTCGCGCTCGGATCCGCGCCGCGGCGGCGCATCGCGCCGGAGCGCCAGCGCGAGGAGGCGAAGTCGGCGACGGAGCGGGCGAGCGAAGAAGGGCTCGCGCGGTCGGCGATCGCGCAGGCGTTGCGCCAAGCCGGCGTCAACGCCGCGCTCGTTCGCGCGCACGTGCAGCGCGAGCCATTCGACGCGAATGGCTCGCGCGCGGAGCGCTTCGCCGAGGGGAGTAGGTTCTCGAAGGAGGCGCTGTGGCACGCAGAGCTCGAGCTCGATCGGGCCATCCCGGGACCGCTCGTGCTCGGCGACGGGCGGTTTCTCGGGCTCGGCTTGATGGTCCCGTGCGTGGAGCACGGGATCCTGGCGTTTGCGGTCGACAGTGGGCTCGACAAGCGCGTCGACGCCGTGGGCCTCGCGCGTGCACTCCGGCGAGCGATCATGGCGCGCGTGCAGGCAGAGCTCGGCCCCGCGACGGAACTACCGGCGTACTTTCATGGCCACGTAACGGGCGACGCTCCGGCCCGCGGGCATCGGTCGACGCACCTGGCCTATGTAGTGGACGCGCCGCGTTCGCGGCTGCTCGTGGTTCCCCCTCACATGCTCGACGGCTTCGAACGGCCGCGCCGCGAAGACGCCGAGCACCTCGCGACGCTGTCGCGCGCACTAGACGGCTTCACGCTCCTGCGCGCGGGCGTGGCCGGCGTGCTGTCGCTGCACAGTGTCCGGATCGACAACGATGACCCGCTGCTGCGGGCGTCGCGACGTTTCGCCTCCATCTCCGACTATGTCGTCACGCGGCACGCGAAGTGCCTAACCACCGCCGATGCGGTGATCGCCGACGTTCGCCGTGAGTGCGAGCGCCGCAGGATTTCGGTCCCGGACATTCGCGTAACGGGTGTGCGCGGCGTCGCAGGGCTTGGCGTTGTCGCGCGCGCGGAACTGACGTTCGCGCGCG
>DATBBD010000095.1:0-2061 GCA_036271175.1 Polyangiaceae bacterium
CGCCTCCGACCGTTCCACCGCCGAGCAACGCAATCCGCACCGGTTTCTTCTCGTTCGACACGATGTTTCTCCGCGAACTCTATACCGCTCCGCGGCGTTCGCTCAAAGGGTCGTGGGAAGCGGCGGCCGTGCAACGGGCTCAGTCACGCCGGTGACGGATTCGAGCCATTCGAGCCGCGGGCGAACGCGGAAGCGAACGCTCCTGAGCGGCGCGGTGAGCATCTCGGCTTCCCAGGGCCGAACTCGCGGGCGCCCCGCGTTGGCGGCGACGAGCGCTGGCGCGCCGGTCACCGGATCCGAATCGTAGACGAAAAAGGAGTGAAAATGCATCAGTCCGTCGTCACGCATCCCATAAATCACGACCACGTCGCCCGGCTGATAGCGGTCTCGATGGACGAACAGGTTCGAAAAAAATTCGGCGCGGTGCGCGTACGGAACGCGGTCGTCGCCCTCGAGCTCGATCACGTCGAACCACTCGGGATGTGCTTTTGCGAACCCGATGAAGCTCTCGACGCTGCGCTCGTTGTCGATGCCGAGCGTCGCGAAGTCGAGCCTTCCCGGCGGTCGCTCTCGCGGCTCGCCGCGAGGCCGGTACCACGAGCCCCCGGCTCGCTCGAGCGTGTCGGTAATGAAATCGATGCAAACTTGGGGCACGCGTGGTCGGCCCACGTCGTCGAAGACACGATAGTGATCGTCGTTGAACTCGAACCGGCTCTGCCCGAAGCGATACGCCCAAACCCAGTTTTGCCGGAGCTTGCCGTCTTGCTGTCCGACTTCCGTCTTCGGTTCGTCGAAGGGAAGCCCTTCTTCGACTTGCTCGCGCATGATGGCGCGGAGCCGATCGAGGACGCGCCCGCGACGGAGCGCTATTCGCCTCGAAGCGTCGACGCGCGCGCGATCCGCGGGCGCTAAGGCTTCGCACTCGAGCGTGAGCGCCGGGCCGTCGCGCCGTAGTGCGGAGCGCACCCAGACGTCGGCGTATCGGAGATCCGCGACGACGGCGTGCTCGCCGAGGCGTCGCACGGCGAGCTCGTCGAACCCGAGCTCTTTCGCGATCGGAACGACGTCCACGTGGAGCGGTTCCGACAGCGCCGCGGCCGTCGTGCCGAGCCGGTCGTAGAGGAGCAGCTTGACGCTCGCGCCGGCGTCGTCGCCGTCCGCGAAGACGTAGTCCGCGACGGAACCCGTTTGCCTCCGCACCAAGCGGCGCACCTCTGCGCCCCGTTCGAGCCAGAGCTCGTGTGTGACGAACAGATCGGGCAGCCGCACCAGGTTCGTCAGCGCCGACGCGAACGCGGGCGTCGCGGCGTACAAGTAGCCGTCCGTGAGCAACACCTGCCGCGCGAGATCGCGACGCTTTCGGAGCGCCGGATACATCGTGTAGAGGGCCTTCACCGAGTCCTCGGAGTCGAACATCGTGCGACGGAGCCGTTCCGCTTCGGGGCTCGCGCCGACGGCGGCCGGTGCGCGAAGAAAAATGACGGGATGCGCTTTGGCACGCGCGAACGTCTCGGCGCGCCGTTCCGGCGTCTCCGCGACGCCGGGAAGCGCCGGTTCGCCGTCGAGCGCCGCGATCGTCGCGAGACACCCCGCTTCCGCGTCGCGCGCGGTCGGAATCACGGCGGACGCGACGGACGCGACGGACGCGACGGTGGGCGCGTCACCCTTTGCCGAAGGTGACGCCACCGGCGCGAGCGACGAATCGGACGCCGCCGCACCGCTCGCGAGCCGAGCGGACGGCGGCTCGTGACGTCGAGCGCAAGCGGAGGTGAAGAGCACCCCGGTGAGCACGAACCCAAGCCAACCCGTCACCAACCCGCAGTTTAGCGCCAAAAAAGAAACCGCGCGCCCGTGGGGAACGGACGCGCGGCTTTCTCGGTGTTTTCGCTGCCGCGGGCGCAGCGGTGTTCGGCTCAGTTCGACTGGCTCGACTGCGCTGCCGCGCCTTGCTTCGCCATCTCTTCGAGCCATTCCGGCGACGGCTCGGGCATCTTCTCGAGAGCTGCCCGCAGCACTTCGTCGAGCCGGCTCACGAATACGAACTCGAGCTCGTCGCGCACC
>DATBBD010000096.1:0-7797 GCA_036271175.1 Polyangiaceae bacterium
AGAAACTCCATCACGATGTAGAGCGAACCGTCGTCGAGCTCGCCGTACGAGAACACCTTCACCGTGTTCGGGTGGTTGAGCTGCGCCATGGCGCGCGCCTCGCGTCGAAAGCGCGACGCCAGATCTTGCCGGTTCGTGAGCTTCGGATGGAGGATCTTGATCGCCACCATCCGGCTCATGTCGGGCTGCTCGGCCCGATACACCGACCCCATGCCGCCTGTTCCGATCCGTTGGACGATCCGGAATTCGCCGTTCAAGATCTCGCGACCCAGGAAGGGATCGTTCGGGCGGGCCTGCACCACGCTCGCAGGGATACCAGACCTGGCGATAGACTACGAGGGCAGGACCTTGGTCATGAATGAAGACGTGACGCCGAATCTCGCGGAGTTTCGCACGAGTCCGTTGCTCGCAGGCGCCGGGTTCCGGCATGCATTCTTCACGCGGCGCGGCGGCGTTTCGACGGGACCCTACGCTTCGCTCAATTTCTCGGTGAAAGTCGGCGACTCGGCGCCGTCGGTCCAGGCGAACCTCGAGCGCGCGGCGGCGGCGCTCGGCGTCGACGCGTCACGGACGTTTTTTCTTTCGCAGGTCCACGGATCGGAAGCCCGGGTCCTCGGAGAGGGCGACCAGCGACGAGACGTGCTGTTCTGCGAAGCGGACGCGCTCATCGGCGTCGACCCGGCGAGCGCCGTTGCCGTTCGCATCGCCGATTGCATCCCGATCCTCGTCGGCGATCGAGCGAGCGGCGCGGCGCTCGCGATCCACGCCGGCTGGCGCGGCGTGGTCGCCGGCGTGATCGAACGCGCCGTCGAGCGGCTCCGTCAGCTCGTCGGAGGCCCCGGCGACCTCGTGGCCGCGATTGGTCCCCACATCACCTTACCTGCGTTCGAGGTGTCCGACGACGTCGCGACGACGCTTCTGTCGTGCTCGCCGGATCCCGCCGTCGTCGATCGGTCGTTCGGCGCGAAGCCGCACGTCGATCTCGGCGCCATCGCCTCGGCAAAGTTGCGACAAATGGGGTTGTCGGATAGCTCCGTCGATCGAGTACCCGGCTGCACCGTGTCGGAGCCCGCCGCGTTCTTCTCGTATCGCCGCGACGGCGCGCGCAGCGGGCGGCATCTCGCGGCGATCGTACCGCGGGGTTAGCAAAGCCCGTTTTGGGTGGGGGCCCCCAAATCGGGGCTCAAAGACACTCGGGGCGCGGATGACGAATGCCGTGGTCGTCGGTGTAGTACGGCGTCGCGCAATCGGCGGGGGGAGCGCCAGCGTGCGCCTTGCCGGCGCGGGCGGTCGGCGGCGATGCCAGGGACGACGGATTGTCGATCTTCTTCGAGTAAGGGTTCTCGATGGGCGCGTAAGGGTCGGACATGTCCGGGTCGGGAAGCGGCACGGGGGGCGGCGGAGCTTGCACGACCGCCGGCGCGGGCGCTGCCGACTCGGTTTCCGCGGGCGCCGCCGACGTCTCCGGCGGCGCTTCGGGCAGCGCGACGCGAGCGACGCGCACGACGGAGGCGTGCCGCTTCGCGGGGGGCTTTTGCTCTCCGTCCACTCGAGTGGTCACGCGTGACTCGGTGCGCGGCTCCGAAACCGGCGCGGCTTCGGCCGGGGGAGCGGCCGGCGGAGCCGAAGACGGCTCACGGGCGAGCGGCTCGGTCGGCGACGGTTCGGTCTTCGACGGCAGCTCGGCTTTCGGCGGAAGGTCCGGCTTCGACGCGGGTTCGGCGACGGTCGCCTCGTCGGCGACGGACGCGGCGGGTTTTCTTCCCAACGTCACCGTCGCGAAGAAGACGCCGAAGAACGCGACGATGGTGGCGACCCCGCCGACGCGGAGGATGCGTTCGCGAGGATCGGCCCAGAACCAATCGACGAGGGGCTTCGGCTTGCGCCGGAACAGCGCCGGGTTGGTGCGCTCTTGCGACGTCGCTACCGACGAAGGAACGGCGGAGAGCGGGCGGCGGTCGAGCTTCAGCGTGTCTTGCTTCGCGCGATACGACGCGTCGGCAAGGGCCGGCAGTGCTTCGGCCGCACCGGGCCGCGATTGCTCGGCGATGATGACGGTCGGGACGTCTTCGGACGGTTTCGCGTCATCGGCGCCGATGGAGCGACGCGGCGCCTCGAGTGCAACCAGTACCGCCTCCGCGGTGATGCTGATCGTGGGCGAAGAGGCGCCCTTACCCGAGTAGACCGACGTGTCTTCGTTGTCGTCGTCGAAGGCCGGTGCCGGGACGACCGCGTGCGGGACGTCGCCCGCGACGGGCGCGGTCGGCTTCTCGTTGTAGACCGTCGTCGTCTCGTTCGAGTCGTCGAACGATTCGGCCGGCGGAGGCGCGAGCCCGAGCGCGGTGGGCACGACCGAGGCGATCGTCCGCTTCGGCGCATCAGTTTCGAGCATCGCGGGTGGGGGTCGACTCGAGCGAAGCGCCCACGCCGGTTTCGGCGGCGGCGTGCTCTTGCGGAGCGACGCGGCTTCGACCGGGACCGGCACCGGCTCCGTCGAGGCGGCGCTCTTGAAAAACGGCGTCGGGTCGTCGGTGTCCGGCGGCGCCTCGGCGAAGAACGGCGTCGATTGCTCCGCGTTCGCGATGGCTTCGACGAGGAGCGGCGTCGCGTCGTCCGTAGACACCTCGCCGAGGTGCGGCGTCGGAGCGTCGTCCTCTGGTGTGAGCGCGACCGATTCCGACGTCGGCTCCATCGCGTGTGGCGGCACGACGACGGGTTCCATCGGAGGCAGCGCCGTCGCGAGCAGCGCCGTCGCGAGCGGCGCCGCCGAGGCCGGCTCGTCCGCGGGGGCCTCGGTCGCATCGAGCTCGCTGAGCGACAAATGGGTGATCGCCGTCGATTCGCCGGGCGGGATCGCGAAGGTCGGATCGGTCGCTGCGTGGGCGTCGAACGACGGATCGCTCGCGAAGGGCGGCCGCGGCACTTCGACGCTCGTCTTGTCGAGGCGGCTCGACGGCGACGACGGTCGCGGGGGCTCGTAGACGCTGGTCGGGCCTTCGTCCCAGATCGTCGACGGATCGGCGGGCGGCGCGACGGGCGACAGATCGTCGAGAGTCTTCAAGAAACCGGGAGAACTGTCGGTGACGAGCGACGCGTCGGAGACCGTCGGGGTCGCTTCCATTTCCGCGACCGCGCGCTCGCGGTGCAACAAAGTATCACCGGCAACCTTTTCGACCCACTCGCCGACTTCGCGAGGCGAAGCGCCTTGAACCGCTTCTTCCACCGCAATACCGAATGCGCGCGCCGTCGCGTAGCGATCGTCGGGGTCGCGCGAGAGCGCTTTCATCACGACCTCGTCGATGCTGCGCGCAATCGACGGCACGACGGCGCTCGGCGGCGGAATCTCCTCGGAGAGGATCATGCGCAACACTTCCGAAGCGTGCTCCGCGTCGAAGAGGCGTCGCCCGGTGAGCGCTTCCCAGAGCACGATTCCCGCCGCAAAAACGTCGGTTCGGCGATCGACGCCCTTCGCCTGCAGTTGCTCGGGAGCCATGTACGACAGCTTCCCCTTCATCTGCCCGTCTCGCGTCACCTGAACGCGCGCGGCGGCCTTGGCGACGCCGAAGTCGAGCACTCGGGCGACGCCATCGACGCCGACGAGCACGTTCTGCGGCGAGACGTCGCGATGCACGACCGCGAGCGGCCGCCCCTGTTCGTCCTTCGCTTCGTGCGCCGCGTGGAGCCCGTGCAGCATGCCCGACACGATTCCGGTGATGACGCCGACCGGAACGTCGATGTGAAGGCGGCGCGATGCCTTGAGGAGCCGCGAGAACGACTCGCCGCGGATGTAATCCATGACGAGGAACAGCTCTTCTTCTCGGGCCACGACGTCGACGGTCGCGACGACGTTCGGGTGCTGGATGCGCGCGGCGAGGCGCGCCTCGTCGAGGAACATCGCGACGAACTCGGGGTCTTTGGCGAACTGCGGGTGCAGCCGCTTGATCGCGACCGTGCGCGAAAACCCGGCGGGACCGAGGAGGCGACCGAAATGCACGGTGGCCATGCCGCCGGACGCCAGCCGGCCGTAGAGCGCGTAGCGGCCCACGACTCGAAACGGGCGATTACCTTGGAGATCCTCCATCTTCAGGGGCTTTCCATGCGTGCCTTACCACTACTTGTCTACCGCGAACCGCCGCACAGCCGAAACGTTCTGAACGCTCCGAAATTTGTTGTTCTATTCGACACTTGAAAGAATGGTTCGGCCGGCCCGGCGAGACCGTCGGCGCGAGTCGCAGTTACTGCGGCCGCACGGTAGTGTTACTTCTGTCCTGTCCAAGCCCAGCGCGAAGACCTGAATCGTGAATAAGACCGACGACGTAGCGTCTCCGATCCCGAAGCTTCGGTCCCCGTCGACCGATGACCGCGACTTCACGACGCATCCGATGCCCGTCATCGGTTCCGACGAAGCCGTGTGGCTCGTGAGCTTCAGCGATGACGATGATCGCGAGCTCACGCCGTCGGCGATCGCGGAAGCGCTCGTGCGCGGTGAGATCGACGTCGACACCATCGTGTGGCGCGAAGGGTTGCCGGATTGGGTTCAGCTCTCGACGGTGCCGTCGCTGTCGCGACTGATTCCGTCGTCGGGTGAGACGGCGACGGCGCCGCTCGCGGCTCCGATCCCGTCACCGCCGGCAGCAATGGCGCCGGCGCGAGAGAGCGCGGACGACGAGCCGACGTTCGTGAACGCGGAACCCGCGCGCGCCGAAGCCGAGCGCCCTGCGGCGCCGAAGCCCACCGAGCCGCGAGCACCGTTCGCGAAGGGCACGACGAAGATCGGAATTCCGAAGGTCGAGCCGGTACGTCCGGCGCTTCAGCGACTCTCCGACGGCACGCCGTTGCCGCTGAAAGGGATATCGCCCGCGACGCAGACTCCGCTGCCCGGCGCGCGACCCGCCGGCGAGCGAACGCTACCGAAGCCGGGCGCGACGCCACTGCCGGTGAAGGCCGCAGCGGAACGTCTCGCCGCAGCGAAGAGCGGGGCGCCGATCGCGACGAAGACCGAGGCGCCTCAGCCGTCACCGAGAGCTCCGACGGCGAAGAGCACGACGAGCGTGTCGGCGAAGCCCGACGCCGGCGCGCGTAAAGATCCCACGCCGTCACCGAAAGCGACGGCACCGACGGCGCCGAAAGCGGCGACGCCGAGCACGCCGAAAGCAGCGCCGAAAGCGCCGTCGCCGCGCGGCGCGAGCTCGACGGAAACGCCGGTGCCGTATCGCGCGCGCGCGAATTCGAACCCCGACATCTGGAAGACGCAGGACGAGAGCGACGAGGCCGAGCCGATCAGCATCGTGCCCGAACCCGTTCGCCCGCCGAGCCCGACCGAAGCGCGTGCGATCCGCCGCGCAAAGGCGCTCTCGCCCGGGATCCTCGCGGTCAAGAAGCCGCCCGCTCCGCCCGCGCCTCGCGAGAAACGGCCCGTCAAAGAAACGCCGCCCCCGGTAGCAGCGCCCGTGGAGCTCGCGTCTCCGGCCGCGAACGAGCTCGCCGCGCTCTTCCCCACGCGCACGGTGGACGACTACGAGGCGCTTCTGTCGGTCAGCAAGGCCGAGGCGCCCCCGCTCGGCGCTCCGACCATCGACGTTGCCAGTTTGATGGGTCCGCCGGAGACGTCCGAGAAATCCGAGACGCCGCTCTTGGTGTCCCCGCTCCTGGAGCCGCCGACGACCGAGGACGAGGCGACGTACGACGTCCCGCTCGTCGAAGAGACGGACCCCACCGAGACCGAGTCGAACGCGAAGACGGTGCCCCTCGCCGAAGCGCGCCTCGCACCGATCGCCGTCCCCGCGGCGGCGCGCGCGCCGACCGCACCTCGCGCAACGGCCGCCGTAGCGAGCACCATCTCCAAGGCGCCGCCGCCCACCGAAAAGAAGCGCGCGCCCCTCATGCCCCTCGTCTTCGTGGCGCTCGGTTTACTCGCGCTCGCATTCCTCATGTTCAGACCGTCGAGCGCGCCGCAAGAGCCCACCGCAGAAGTGAAGCCCGAAGCACCGCCCACGGCGACGGCCGAACCCACCGCCATCAAGCCAACGCCGTCCGCGCCCGCGACGGAAGCGCCCGCCGCGTCGGCGATGCCGAGCGCACCGCCCGCCGCGATGCCGCCGAACGCCGCCGCGACCAACGCGGCTCCGTCGGACCACCCGAAAGCGAGCGCTCCGAGCACCGCGACCGCGATCGTCGCGACGAAGAGCGCGACCGCGCCCGCGGCCGAAGCACCCGCGAAGACGACGGCGGAGAAGGCACCCGGCACGCCGACGTCGATGAAAGCGCAACCCGAAGTCAACGTCGATGCCGACTTCGATCGGAGCGCCGCCGCGGCCGCGCTCGGCGCATCGGCGCGACAAGCGTCGTCGTGTCGCAAGCCGGGAGATCCGAGCGGCGTCGCCACGGTGCACGTCACGTTCTCGAACGCGGGACGCGCGACGCGAGCCGTCATCGAAGGGCCACCATTCGCGGGCACGTCGACGGGCGGATGCATCGCCGAGATCCTTCGTAAGGCGCAGGTGCCTCCCTACGGCGGCGAGCGCGTCACTGTGACGAAGCACGTCGTCATCGAGTGATCGCGCCCGTTTTCGCGATCTTTCGAGGTCGTAGTTAGAGCCGTGGCGCGTCGCGCGATGCGGCGATCGCCGCGCCTCGCGCGCCACCGGGGCTCGCCCTTGCTCGGAGCTCCGCGCCGCCGAATACTGTAACGACGATGGGTCGTTTCGCGGTGTCGTCGGGCGCGATGATCGTCGTCGTTTCTTGGACGGCGTTCGTCGGCGCGCAAACAGCGCCGACGGCAACGGCAAGCGCGACCGCGCCCGCGGCGGCACCACCGGGCAGCGTCGCGATCGCGCCCGCTCCGGCTGCGACGCCGTCAGCGAGTGGAGCGACGCAAGCGGGCGTGATCACCGCGCCTTCCGTCGGACCGCCGTCGGGTCCGCCGCCCGAGTTCGCGCCGGGTTATCCGCCGCCTCCCGGATACGGACCTGCTTACTATCCGCCGCCGTACGGTTACGGCGGCTATTACGGGCCACCGCCGCCGATGCACCTCAATCGCCCGCACGTGCACGACGGTTTGTATTTGCGGCTCGGGCTCGGCATCGGTCGTCTCGGTGCGCACTTCACCACCGACGAAAGCGCCGACTTCGGCGGAAGCGTCGACGGCTCGGTCGCGAACGTGTCCGGGGTCTTCGAGGTCGCCGTCGGCGGCACTCCCGCACCGGGGCTCGTGCTCGGCGGCGGACTCTGGTTCGACGGCACCGGGCGGCACGCGACCCACGATCTCAAAGTGAACGGCACTCCGACGCAGAACCTCCGGTTCGACGGAGTCGACCTCGGTTTGGTCGGTCCCTTCGTCGACTACTACATCAACCCGCGCCTCGGCTTTCACGTGCAGGCCGCACTCGGCGTCGCGATCGTGACCGTCGGCAGAGGCGACGACGGCCCGCACAGCTACGATCAAACCTTGGGCGGCCTCGGCTTCATGCTCGGCACCGGCTACGAGTGGTGGGTCGCCGACCAATGGAGCATGGGCGCTATCGTTCGTTTGCTCTACGGCACCGTCGAGAGCGGCCGCGACGAATACGAGCAATGGAACTACAAGGTCCTCGCGATCCCGGAAATCGCGTTCGTCGCGACGTATCACTAACGCGTGGATCCGGGCGGAGACGAGCGCTATCGGGCGGGCACCCTGGCGAGGTCCACGGGGTCGATGAAGTACACGTAGCCCCCGGCGACCTCGACGGTTTGCGGGTAGAGCACCTTCGACGCGAGCGTCGTGACCGGGCCGCCCGTGAGCGGCGCGCTCAAGATCTG
>DATBBD010000097.1:0-6106 GCA_036271175.1 Polyangiaceae bacterium
TGGGTCTTCAACGGCCGCGTCGGCATCTGGCACTGGGAGGACAAGCTCCGCCCCGACCGCGCGACGTCCTCGTACGGCGTGGTCCTCGGCGGCGCGTACCGGTTCTTCCACGGCTCGCAAGCCGGCCTCGAATGGGAGAACGACATCAACGGCATCGTCGGCTGGCGCACGCGCGTCCTCGCGTACTTGCGCTTCACGGTGACCAAGTGAAGCGCTTTTGGTTCCTGGTGCTCGCGATCCTTCTTTCGGCAGCGCTCGGCTTCGCGGGCGAGAAGAAGAGCATCTTGCCGCCGGGATCGTTCGACCAAGACGATCCGGGGCCGAGCGACGTCATCTTCCCGCAGCAGGATTTGACGATTCGCTTCAATCACAAGTTCCACATCGCCGCGCAGCACCGGCAGTGCAAGAACTGTCACCCCGGCGCGTACACGAGCGACTCCGCGCCCGACAAGCTCACGCCGCCCGGCACCGTTTGCGACAACTGCCACCTCACCGATCACTCGAACCTCTCCAAGGTCGAGGCGGGCGACGACGAGATGGGGAAATGCGCGTACTGCCACACCGGGTACAAAGACGGCGACGGCAACAAGGTGCGGACGTTCTCGATCCCGCGCGCGAACATGCTCTTCACGCACCGGCGGCACACGGACAGAAACATCGGCTGCGGGCAGTGCCACGGGAGCGTGCAAGAAGTCGAAGAGGCGACGCGCGACCAACTGCCGCGGATGCGCGGCTGCTTCGGTTGTCACCAGATGGATGACGCCGCATCCCGCGGGGATGCAAAGGCGGCGTGCGACACATGCCACGTGAAGGCGCTCGGCGTGCTCAAGACGACGTTCGCGTCCGGCAAGCTCTCGCCGCCGCGGTGGCTCCACAACGCCGAGCACGGGCCCGATTTCATCGAGCGCCACCGCCGCGTCGCGGGCGCCGACTCGCAGTTCTGCGCGAACTGCCACAAAGAAGATTTCTGCACCGACTGCCACGACGGCCGCGTCCGCCCGCGACAAATTCACCCGAACGACTACCTCAACATGCACGCCGTCGACGCCCGCATGGCGACCGAGCGCTGCACGTCGTGTCACCGGGAGCAGAGCTTTTGCCTCGATTGCCACTTGCGCGCGGGTGTTGGGCAGTCGAGCCCGTCCTCGGTGCACAACACGTCGCGGTTCCACCCGCCGCAGGCGATTTGGAGCTCTGCGGTGCGCGGGCCGGGGCACCACGCAAACGAAGCGCAACGGAACCTGAACGCGTGCGTCTCGTGCCACGTCGAGCGCGATTGCGTGCAGTGCCACGGCGCCGGCGGCATCGGCGCGGGCTACAGCATTCACCCTGCGGGCTTCCTATCGAGCTGCGGAATGCAGATGAGACGCAACCCGCGACCGTGCTTCGTCTGTCATCAGCCGACAGAAATCGCTGGGAAGTGCCAATGAGCTTGCGCTATAGGCAACGTCTCACTCTAAAGGAGGCCGCACGTGAAGGAGCTGGTCGCATACCTTCTGGACAACCTGTACTTGGATTTCCAAGGGGAGATCTCGCTCGATACGGTGCGGCAATTTCTTCGGACGGACGAGAGCCGAGAGGCGAAACAAGTCCTCGCGAAGCTGATCGAGGACAAAGGCGTCGACGACCTTCTCATCACGCTGGCCGATTGCCTGAAGGACCACATCCGGACGGGCATCAACGAACAGGTGATGCGCGAGCAGCTCGCGACGTACTCCGACAGCTGACCATCCTAGGCCTCGCGGTCGGTTTCTTCGCTGGAGCGTGTGAGGTCTTCACGCCGGCGAGCGCGGATCAGCCGGCGGTCGCCGCGCCGTACATTCACGTCGTCGCGGCGAACGTCGGGCCGAACATGCCGCTCTTGAACAACGGCGTCATCAAGGTGGCGTTCGATCGGTACATCAACCCGCTGACGATGAACCGGCAGGGCATCCTTCTGCGCGACTTGTTCGACAACGCGCCGGACTCGCCCATCATCCAGTACGACCCCGTCACGCGGACCGCGTCGATTTCGAATCCGGGGCCGGATCCGAACTGGCTCGTCGAAGGGACGACGTACGAGCTGTCGTTTCCGGTGGCGACGACCGAGGCCGGCTCGTTCGGGCTCCTCGCGATCGACGGCGCGACGATGGATCCCGCGACGCAGAAGATCGCCTTCACGGTGATCCCGAGGGGGGACGCGGGCGCGGCGCCGACGCTGCCGACGATCGATTTCTGCAGCGACATCCTGCCGCTCTTCTACACGCCTCGAAGCGATTTCCCGTTCGTCCAAGGTCTTTGCTCGAACGTGAGCTGTCACGGCGCGTCGAGCACGAACGACTACGCGGCGACCGGTCTCGTCTTGAACAGCCCGACGAGCGTGAAGCAGACGGCGATCGGTGTCGAAGCGACGGAGGCGACGACGGGCGCGCTCTCGGTTCCGATCACCGCGCAAAATTCATTTCCGGTCGGCATGCCGATCATCGATCCGGGCGATCCCGCGCACAGCTACCTGATCTACAAGCTGCTCTTGCCCGACGTGAACGGCGCGCCGGACGGGACGGGCGCCGGTTTTTCGTACACGACGTCGTCCGGCTGCAACCCGCGAACGGCGCCGTTCGATTACGGGCCGAACCCGCACCTCGCCTCCGCCGACGAGGCGGGGCGGCTCGCGCAGTTCATCCACGGGCGGCGCATGCCGTGGGGCGATCCGATCGCACCCAATACGTTCACGACGAACGGCGGCACGCCGCTCACGCTGGACGAGCTCGAGCGCATCAGCGTGTGGATCCAAGAGGGTGCGCAAGTCCCCGACCAGTGCAGCCCGACGTGCTCGGCCACGCACTGAATCAGACGACGACGCGGTTTCTTCCCGATTGTTTCGCGCGATAGAGCGCGGCGTCGGCGCGACCGTAGAGCGTTTTCGGATCGTCGTGATCGGTGTCGAGCTCCGCGACGCCGATGCTCACGGTGCACGGCATGAGCGCGTCCTCGAACGCGAAGCCGGTGGACTCGACCACCTCGCGGACTTTTTCGGCCGTGATGCTCGCGCCTTCGAGCCCGACCTCGGGCAAGATCGCCGCGAACTCTTCGCCGCCGACGCGCGAGAGGATGTCCTCGCGACGCAGCCGCGGCTTCACGACCTGCGCGAGCTGACGCAGGAGCGCGTCGCCCGCGACGTGGCCGAACTCGTCGTTCACGCGCTTGAAGAAATCGATGTCGAAGATGAAGAGCGACAGCGGCCGCCCGTATCGCTTGCACCGGTTGACCTCGCGCTCGAGCGTCTCGTTGAAGAAGCGCCGGTTGAAGAGCTGCGTCAAACCGTCGACCGTCATCAGGCGGTAGATTTCTTCGTGGTAGCTCGCCTCGATGTTCGTACCGAACATGAACTTGAAGATCGTGCGGCCGATCTTCACCTGATCGCCGTCGGTGAGGTTCTTCTCGGTGACGGCGACGTCGTTCACGTACGTGCCGTTCGTCGACCCGAGATCAGCAACGGAATAATGACCGTCACGCGAGCGCGCGATGCGCGCGTGGTGCCGGCTGACACTGTCCTGATCGATCGTGAGATCGCATTTGCTCGAGCGGCCGATCTCGAAGACGCCGCCGGTGAGCGGAATTCTGCGGCCGAGCTCCTGCCCGTAGATCTCGACGAGGCAACCTTCGCCGCCACGCGATTGCGGATTCCGCGGTGCCGGCTCCGCGCGAATCGGCGTGATGGAGACGGTATCTTCGGGGTCGTCCGGCACCCCTCAAGTGTACAACGCTTAGATCGTCACGTCTTTTAGCTGGATCCGCGCGCGATCGGAGACGCCGAGACCGAGGCCGCCCGCCGCCGCGATGTACGCGGGCGGACGCCCCTCCGCGGTGAGCGTGCGGAGGTTCTTCGTCGCGCGGAGCTGCTCGACGATCTCCCAGCCGATCGTGTCGAGCGCGACCGGATCCGTCGACGCCATGACGGCCTCGTACGGCAAACGATATTGCGGAAGCTTGTCGAGCGGGCCGCCGTGCGCCGTGACCTTGAAGGCGTCCGCGAGGTGAAGACGCATGCGCGACTTGATGACGTCCTGCGCGGCGAGCATCGCGATTTGCGGCGACGCGTGGTGCTGGTGATAGTCGTGCGGGTTGATCGTGCAGCCGTGCGTCATGTTCTTGAGCGCGCCGGTGTAGCCCGCGATCGAGTGGTCCTTCACGAGCGAAAAGTTGATCAGCGCCGTCGACTCCGTGAGCACGCGGACGAACTTCGTCTGCACGCCCGTGCCCGGAATCATGCGGTACTCCATCGTCGCGTCCTCGTTGTTGTGGACGGCGACCTTCACGCCCTGCGGGACGTTCGCGGCGCTGATGCGCGTGCCCATGAGGAAGCTCGGGTACTGCTCGAGCACCGTGATGTTCGCGGCGGGCACGCCCGACTGAATCATCGCGTCGATGAACGGCAGGACGAATTCTTTGTTCGTCGCCATGTTCATGAGCGCGATGCCGTTCACCTTCACGCAGACTTTGTCCTGCGGGTGCACGAAGAGCTTCACGGCTTCGACGAGCGTCGTCTTGCCGGTGAGCTCCGTCATCACGCGCTCAAGCATCGCCTTCGCGTCGGCGGCCTTCGGGTAAATCTGGTTCGGCATCAGCGAACCGCTCTTCTTCACGCGGACCACCCGGCCCGGCGCGCTGAACGGCGTGAAGCCCTGCGGCAGCGTCGCGGCGAGCTGTTGCGGCTGCGGCCCATCGGCCTTCGCCTGATTCGCGCCGAGCAGAAGTGCCGTGCCGGCCGCGGTCGCACCCAGAAAATCCCGTCGGGTCACGTCGTTCGACATGGTCGAGTTTTACCGCCCGATCCCACCGACGCGCAAGTTGAGGGAGTTTTGGACGCTAGGGACCGCTGTAGAACGCGACACGCAGGCCCAGGCCGGCGGTGTGGCGGTCGATCGAGCGGGCGCCGACGTAGTCGTATTCGAGGCTCGGCGCGAGCGTGAGGTGGCCGTGCTTGCGCAGGTGCGCGATCGTGAATTCGTAGAAGACGCCGGCGGAGACGTACGATTGCACGCCGTCGCTCCCGGGGTACGCGCCGCGCGTCGCCTCGAGGTTCGCGCTGCCGATGCCGAACTGCGCGAAGAGACCGAGGTCCTTCAGCGACGGGACGAGCGAGTAGAGCGGGAACGCTTCGAGGCGGAAGCCGCCGCCGATGCCTTCGGAGTGCCAGTCGTTGTTCGCGACGAACGTGTAACCGAAGTAGAGACCGAAGTTGAAGACGTCGGCGAGCGCGGCCATGACGTAGCCGTTCACGCCGCCACCGGCCATCGCGCCGCCGTTCGCGAAGTATGCCGGGTCACCGATTTGCGCGGCTTGGTTCGGATAACCGAACGCGGTGCCGGACGAAAAAAGTGGCGTCACGCCGACGAGGAGGCCGCTTCGTCGCTCCTGCTTCGGCGACGTGTCGGGGTTCGACGTGTCCGCGCGCGCGATCGCGGGGAAGGCCGCGAGCACCGCGGACGTAAGGAGGACGGTGTCGAACCGCACCTTCGTGGCGTTACCACACCTCGTCGCGATCTTCCTTCTTTTCGCGCCTTCCGCGCGTGCGCGCACGCTCGACCGCGTCGCCGCCGTCGTCGGTGGTCGCGTCATTCTCTTGAGCGAAGTGCGTGAGGCCGCGACGCCGTGGCTCGCGCTCGTGCGTGATCAGGACGCGCTCGCTCGCGCGCGCTCGGAGGCGAAGGTGCTGCACGAGACGTGCGAGCGGATGATCGACGACGCGCTCGTGCAAGAGGAGGCCGAGCGACTCCATCTGACGGTGAGCGACGACGAGGTGACGCGCGCGATCGGACAGATCGCGCAGACGAATCACCTGAACATGGAGCAGCTCGTCGCCAGCGCGATGAACCAGGGCTACAGCGACGAGAGGAGTTATCGCGCGTCCGTGCGCGCGCAGATGCTCTCGCTCCGGGTCCTCCAGCAGCGCGCGACCGACCCGCGCAAGTACGACGAGGCGCTCGGAACGCTTCACGCCGAGCTGCGCGCGAAGGTGTACGTCGAAGACAGGCTGTCGTGAATCGCGGGCACGCGATGGGGCTCGCGCTCGCGACCGCGGCTTGCGGGACGGCGCCGCGCGTGTCGCATCCGATGGTGCTCG
>DATBBD010000098.1:0-7815 GCA_036271175.1 Polyangiaceae bacterium
GGCTCGAGTGGGCGAGAGGCCTCGCATCGACGGGGCGACGGCTCGTCGCGCTGTTCGTCACGCATCACCACGCCGACCACGTCGGCGGCGCGGCGTTCTTCGCGCACGAGCTCGATCTGCCGATCTGGGCTCACCCGGAGACCGCGCGCCGCCTCTCCGGCGTTCCCGTCGCACGCCGACTCGAAGACGGCGAGGCGCTGATCCTCGACGGTGCCGTCGTGCAGCGCTGGCAGGTGCTGCACACGCCGGGTCACGCGCCCGGGCATTTGTGTTTGCACGAGGCGGCGCTCGGGGCGCTCGTGGCCGGCGACATGATCGCGAGCGAGGGCACGATCCTCATCGATCCGTCCGACGGCGACATGGGCGCCTACCTCGAGCAGCTCCGTCGTTTGTCGGCGCTCGGCGCCAACGTCGCGCTGCCCGCCCACGGCGCGCCGGTCGAGCACCCGGAAGCCGTGTTCGGCTTCTACGTGAAGCACCGATTGCTCCGCGAGCAAAAGGTGCTCGATGCGCTGGTCGCGACCGGAGCGCTCGGCGCCAACGTGGACGAGCTCGTCCCGCACGCCTATGCCGACACCGCGCCCGCCCTCTGGCCCTTCGCGGCGCGGAGCCTCGCGTCGCATCTCGTCAAGCTCGAACGCGACGGATTGGCGTCGCGCCGCGGCGAGCTCTACGTAGCAAGTCAGGCGTCATGACCGATCGCGACCTCTTCGAGCAGGCTTTCGTCGCCATGTCGTACCTGCTCGGTCGCCGCGACGACCTCGCCTTCGGGCTCGCCGATCCGGGGCCCTCTGCACACCGCACCGCCGCTCGTTTGGTGGGGCCGGACCAAGCGACGCGCGCCCGCGAGCTCGCCCGGGAGCTCGGACCCGTCCTGGTCGCGCTCGAAGCCCGGAGGTTCGGATGACGCTCGCGCGCGGCAGAGTGCTCCGAAACCCCGGTGCGGCGGCGACGACATCGGTGGCCGCGTTCGCCGCGTCGAGTTCCGCATTGCCCGAAGGGCGCGTCGTCGAACGAGAGAGCGTCGCGGCCCACGAGCGCGCCGCGAAGATCATCGTCGCTGCCGAGCGTCGAGCGCGGGCGATTCTCGACCACGCCGAACGCGGCGCGGCCGACGCCCGGCTTCGCGCCGAAGAGATCGGACGCGCCGAAGGGTTGGCCCGCGTGGCGGCGTTTTCGGCGCGGCAACGACGAAGCGAAGCCGACGCCGATGAGCGAGCGCTATCGCGCACCGTCGACCTCGCCCGCCTCCTCGCCGAGCGACTCATCGGAGCCGCACTCGCGATGGACCCGGCGCTCGTCCTCGAGCTCGCGCGCGAGGTTCTCGTCGAGGTGCGTTCGGCGCGCCGCGTGCGCTTGTTTGCCCATCCCGACGACGTCGAGACGCTCCGGGCGTCCACCGCGGCGTTCGACCCCGACGGACGCGTTCAGCAGGTCATCGCAGATCCTTCGCTCTCTCGCGGCGATCTTCGGGTCGAGACCGAGCTCGGCGTGGTCGACGCGCGTCTGCCGGTCGAGTTCGAGCGACTCTCCAAGCGATTGCGCGAGGCATTGCGCACATGAGCGAGCAGCCGCGTCCCTACTATCCGCTCGAGTTCCCGCCGCCCGAAGCGCGGCCGAGAGGCGTATGGGTGCGCCAAGAAGAACCCGAGCCTGCGCCCGTTCGACGCAACTGGCGCGTGAACGCCGTGCTCTTCGTCGCGACGGTGCTCTCGGTGATCATGACCGGCGCGGGATGGCCGCCGGTGTCGAGCTTTCGCGATTTTTCTCGCGCGACCGCCGCAGGTTGGTCCTTCGCCGTCCCGCTGCTCGCCATCCTGCTCTTCCACGAATTCGGCCATTACATCGCTGCTCGACTCCACCGCGTCGATGCGTCGCTGCCCTATTTCTTACCGCTGCCCATCCTGAGCCCGTTCGGCACCATGGGAGCCGTCATCGCAATGCGCGGACGCATCCGTTCGCGGAACGCTCTGCTCGACATCGGCGCATCGGGGCCGCTCGCGGGTCTATTGGTCGCGATCCCGGTGCTCATGATCGGGCTTTCGCTTTCCACCGTTGGGCCGATCGGCAGCGAGCACTACGTGCAAGAGGGTCAGAGCCTCCTCTATCTCGCACTGAAACGCGTCGTGCTCGGGCCGATCCCCGCCGGCTACGACGTTCACCTGCACCCCACCGCCTTCGCGGGCTGGGCCGGTTTGCTCGTGACGATGCTGAATCTGTTGCCGTGGGGTCAGCTCGACGGCGGTCACGTCGCGTACGCGCTTTTCGGCTTCCGACAAGACCGCATGGCACGCGTATTCAGAGGGGCTCTCATCCCCCTCTTTTTCTACAACCTGATCTCGTTCATGTGGCCGGTCGCCCGCGGCGTCTCTGCGCTCGGTTGGGTGCCCGCGTTCTTCAATTCGCTCTTCTGGCTCATGTGGTTCATCGTGCTCGGCATCATCGGCCGAGCCTCCGGAGGATCGGAGCACCCTCCGACCGAACCCGGCGTCCTCTCTCCCGGAAGGCGCGTCGTCGCCGCAGTGACGCTGATCTTCTTCGTGCTTCTGTTCATGCCGACGCCACTGGCGAATTACTAGATTTGTCGAGATCCGCGCGCGACACCAGGCAGCCGGCGCGGCACGCCCCCCAGAAACCAATCTCACGACGTCAGAGTCCACCGGGCACCCGGTGCGGGGTGCTCACGAGGCGCGTGAGTCGCGAGACGGTTCCCGTCGGACCACACAAAAAACTCTAAACTCTGCCGTACTTCGTCTTCAGCGCTTCGCAGACTGCGTGAGGCGCGTAGCGGCTGACGTCGCCGCCGTGGCTCGCGATTTCTCGGACCAGCGACGCGGAGATGAATCCGTAGTTCGTGCGAGTGGGCAGGAAGACGGTATCGATCTCGGGGGCGAGGTCGGCGTTGGCGTGCGCGATTTGCAGCTCGTATTCGAAGTCGGTCGCGGCGCGCAGGCCGCGCACGATGATGCTCGCGTCCACCTTGCGCGCGTAGTCGACGAGCAGGCCGTCGAACACGGCGACGACGACATTCTTCATAGGCTCGACCACCTTTGTCAGGAGGTCGACACGTTCCTTGACGGAGAACAGCGGCGATCGCGACGGGTGGTGCCCGAGCGCGACGATGACTCTGGGAAATAGCTTCGACGCACGGTCGACGAGGTCGAGATGCCCGTTCGTCGGGGGATCGAAGCTGCCTGCGTAAATCGCCAGTTGGGACGACGCCATGGCGGACTCGTTCGGATGATACCGTACTTAGGAGGGTGGGGTGCCGGGCTTCGGCGCTACCGGCGGCGCGGGGTCCTGGCTCGGAGCCGACTCGGGCTGATCGGGACTCGGTGGGAGCTGCGTGTCCTCAAGCCACAGAGTGCGCCCGCCGTCGGAGAGCGTCACGCGGAAAGCGGCGAGGAGACCCGAGCCGACCATGCCGTCGAGGTTCACGTCGAGCCCGTTTTCGAACTCCTCGAGGGACTCGCCGTAGACGGCGGGCACTTTGGGGATGTCGAAGGCGCCGAGGATCACGTGCGGCAAGATCCCCTGTTTCAGGTGGGCCGCGTTTTGCACCACGGTGAGCGACCCGAGCGCGACCCCTGCTTTTTGCCACCCTCCATCGTCGAGCGCGAGCGGGAAGGGCATCGCGGTGTCGATGAGGAGCGAGCCGGTGGAGTTGCTGTCCTGGCCGAGCGGCGTGCGAAACACCATGCCTCCGCCGCGAATGTAGGCGAGGTGCAACGTCGTCGCGTGCGGCGGCGGGGGCGGATCGAACGTGCGCACGACGAATTGACTGCCTTGAAAGTCGACGGTGGGGTGGATGTGACGCAGCAAATTGACGCCGAGGAGCACCTTGATCGGCGCGTTGAGCTGCCGTGACACGCCGGTGAGGTCCTTGGTGAGCGCCGGCACGTCCTTCACTTCGAATCGGTCGCCGAAGCGCAGCGACACCCACGACGCTTGCCGTCCGGAGCCCGAGTCCGTCACGACTTCGGCGGTGCCGGTTGCCACCAAGCCGAGCACCGGCTCGCCGTCGAGCTCGAGGGGAACCACGAACGCCGTATTGCCGATCGCCGGCATTTCCGTCGACGCGAGGAGCGAGCCCGTGATCTTGAACGGCTGTCGCCCGGCTCCGCTGCGGGCGAGTTTCGCCACTTCTTGAGCCCACGGATCGCGCACCTGCGGGTCGGCGAGCAGCGCGTCGAGCTCATCGGCCGCGCGATCGACGTCGCCCGAGTACCAGAGCGCGCGACCGCGGATGCCGTGGGCCTCAGAGCCGTCGATGCCGTCGATGGCCTTCAGCGCACGGTCGTAGTCGAGCTCGGCGAGCGCCACGCGCGCCGCCAAGAGGCGCACCTCATTGCGATGCGGTTCGAGCCGGAGTGCGTTGTCGACCGCGAGCTCGGCGTCGTCGAAGTCCACCTCGTGGTAGCTGGCCGCCGCGCGATCGAACCATTTCTTCGCGAGCGGTGGCCAATCGGGCGCGATCGCCGTGGCGGCACACCCGGCGACGATGCCGAATGCCGAGACGACGAGCATCGGAGTGACGACCGCCCGGACGCGCATGGCGTCGGCTCATACCGCGCTTTTTGGCTCGCCGCGAAGGAGTTTCGTGAGGGTTGTCGCGCGGCGCCCCGTCGTGGGACGGTGCAGCGCGCCATGGTGTAGGATGGCGACAATGAGAGCGTGCGCCTTCACGAGCCTTTTTGGTGGGACCGTCCTCGCAGTGCTCTTTTCGTTCGTGGGATGCGGTGGAGGGGCCAGCGCGCCGCCCGCCGCGTCACCGGCCCCCGAAACGACGCCGTCGAGTGAACCCACGGCCGCCGCTTCGGCAGATGAAGCCGCCGCGGCGCCCGCGTCGTCGTCCGCGAATGCCCCGGCCGGCTCTGCGGACGCCCCAGCCGGCGACGCGCCCGATTCCGAGGGCGCGGGCGGCACCGAGACGCGCACGTCCGAGATCATCGCCGAAACGGTGAAGGCTCACCGGAAGGAGGCGCGCGAGTGCTACCAAAAGCAGCTCTCGCAGCTCCCGGACCTGAAGGGTGACCTCGTCGTGCATTTCACGCTGCGCCCGAACGGCACCGTGAAGATGGCCGAGCTGAACCGCGAGCGGAGCACCATTACTGCGCCCGTCGTGGTCAATTGCGTGCTCGACGTCGTTCGCGCCATCAAGTTCCCGCGGTCGTCCCGGGGCATGGAGACGACCGTGAACTACCCCTTCAACTTCAACCCCTCCTGAGACGCCTTCGATCGCGTCCGAGACGAAGCTTCGAAGTCCGATGGCCGAACCCGCGCTCCGGTCGTTGCCTCCGTCGAGCGAAAGCGATGCTTACGCCGATCTGCTCAGCCGCACGCGCGATCTCAAGGCCGAGCATCGCGCGCAGCGCGATCGGTGGTTCAACGAGCTCGCGGTCGACAACAAGGAAGAGCTGCTCTTCGAGCTCGAAGTGCTGCTCAAGGCGTCGGCGTGCTTCGCCAATCCGCGAAACCATCCGGGGCCGCCGAAGCGCGCGTCCATCGTCGCTCAGGATTTTCGCGAGGCGACCATGCTGCTCCGCGATGGGCTCCTCCGCGCGATGCAGCTCATCCGCCAACTCCTCGGCGCCCGTGACCGCGCGTACGTGTTTCACCGCTACCTCGAGACCGTGCTGCCCGAAGACGCGCTCCGGAGCCGCCTGATTCAAGAAGGCGCCGCCCAGGGGTCGCCCGAAGAGAGCCTGCTCTCGCTCCGGCACGCGCTCGCCAACTCGATGCAGGTGACCGAAGGGCTCCTCCGAGCGCCGCGCATCCCCTTCCGTATTTTTTACGCCGCGGCGTCGCTCGTGCAGCGCGAGGTCGCGCACAACGCGTTCTTCAATCCGCTCTCGGCCCTCGAGTTCCGGCCGGAATTCGACCGCATCAAGTCACCCGACGTGCTCGAGGTGATTCGCAGCGGGCCGCGCGGGCGGGCGCACCATTTCGTCGCGCTCACCTTCTTGTCGCTGTTTCGGATGCTGCGATACGTGCGTTTGGTGGGACGCATCGTCGCCGAAACGGGCAAGCGCGAGATGATCGCCGGCCGCGCGTACTTGACGCTCAGCGTGCTCCGCTCCGACGCGCGTGCGCTCGGCGATTACTTGAGAGAAAAGGCCGGGCTCTATCTTTCGGAGAGCTACGAGCGCGACGTCTTCGCGATTGCTTCGAAGGACCTGCTCTCTCAGTCCACCGCGCTTCGCGCCGAAGCGCATCGGCTGATCGCGATTCGGAGCGCGCTCGAGGGCATCGCCGGGAGCCTCCGGCTCGAAATGCGCCGCGTGTTCCTGCACGATCTGCCGTCGCCGCAGATGCTTCCGAACGACCGTCAGCTTCGTGAAGCGCTTCAGACGACGATCGACGACGTCCGTCCGGCCATTCGCAATTCGATCCTTTTTTTGGGGCGCGCCCTCGGCGTCTCACTCGAAGAAGGCGGCGTCTTCGACGACCACACCGCGCGTCGCGAGACGAGTGAGCGGCTGCGGCGCGACGTGTGGATGTTCGGGCAAATCGTGCGCGCGTTCTACACGAAGGCTCAGTACACCGAGGTGGAAGACCGCTGGGGAACGCTCCACAACTTTCAGTACGTCAGGGAGTTTCTCGCGTACTTTCGCGCCATGGGGTACCCGCTCCTTCGCGTGGCGGACTATCCGCGATTCGACGCGTTCATCGCCGTGATGAGCCGGCTCGAAGACACGGACCTCGTCGACCCGTTGCAGCTCGAGCGCGCGATCGACGAGTGCATGGCCTTTCACGGCTATCTGCAGCAACTCTTCGACGACATCTCACGGCGCGACGTGCTCGAAGGCGTCGCGTTCGATCGTCGCGCCGCGGCGACCGCCCTGCGTCTTTATCTCGGGGACGCGACGGGCTGAGATCCGCACCAACAAACCCGAAATCGAACCGCGCCTTTTGCAGGCGCACAAAAGGACGACACCCGGGGCCGCTTCGCTCGTCGCGATGGCCACCCGGGTGTGACGTCCGTTTTAGGTGCGAAAGAAATCAGCCAGCGGCTGAGACGGCCTTGGTGGCCTTCTTCTTGCGCTTGCCGGCCTTTTTACGGCCGCCCTTTTTCGGGGCGCGCTTCTTCGCCACTTTGCCAGCCTTCTTTGCAGCGGGCTTTTTCGCCCTCTTGGTCTTCGTCTTCTTCGCGGCCATTGAGATGCCTCCTGGAACCCTAGCCGCGGTCGAGTGCACTGCGGCGAGGTATGTTGCAAGACATATATTGCCACCTATTGCACTCGTCAACGAAAAAAATGCGCGGAGCGATGAGAGACCTCTTGCGGATCGCCGAATCCGCCTCGCAAGACGTGCGTAGGCGTCGCATCGCTTGACGCGCTTCGGCGGGTCGCGTTACCCGGGCGGCCGGCGTTCGCAGGCTTTTCCTGCCGGACGCGCGCAAGAAGGAGCTTCCGTGTTCCGTTCCCTTCGCAGTCTCGCGTGGCCTCTGACTCTTTCTCTCGGTGTATCGGCTTGTGGTTACTCTCAGGAGGAGTGGGACCAGAAGGTTCGTGAAAACGAGAGCCTTCGCAATCAGCTCACGACGCAGCGGCAAGCGCACGACAAGTGCGAGTCCGATTACGCCGCCGCGCTCCACGACGTCGAAGACTTGAGGCAGAAGCTCCGCGAACGCGGGGTGAACCTCGACAACCTGACGCAGAACCTCGAGCAAGAGCGGAGCGCGCTCGAAGAGTACAAGACGCGCGCCGAGCAGCTCGATCAGATCCGCAAGCGCTTCGACCTCCTGCGCGACAAGTTGCAGCAGCTGTCGACGTTGGGGCTCAAGGTCGAAGTGCGCGACAATCGCATGCTCAT
>DATBBD010000099.1:0-13007 GCA_036271175.1 Polyangiaceae bacterium
CGAGGGGCGGAGCGCCGGACCCCCTCCCGCGTGTTCAGGATGGGGCGCACTCGGGCCGCGCGGCCGTTGCCGCGGAGGGGCTTTCGGTTTACGCCGCAGCGTCCCACAGCACGCCGCAATTCCGGCGAAATCCGAGGTCAATGAATGGTCAGCTTCGACCCCCCCCAATCGGGCGACACGATCACGCAAGGTAAGGACGGCGCGCTTCAGGTGCCCGACCGCCCCATTCTCCCCTTCATAGAAGGAGACGGTACCGGCCCCGACATCTGGCGCGCGTCGAAGGCCGTGTTCGATGCTGCGGTCGACAAGGCGTACGGCGGGAAGAAGAAGATCGCGTGGTACGAGGTGTTCGCCGGTGAGAAGGCGAAGAAGAAGTTCGACGATTGGCTCCCGGAGCCCACGATCGCCGCGTATCGAAAATATCTCGTGGGCATCAAGGGGCCGCTCACGACGCCGGTCGGTAAGGGCATTCGTTCGCTGAACGTCGCGCTCCGACAGCAGCTCGATCTCTACGTGTGCTTGCGCCCGGTGCGCTGGTTTCAAGGTGTTCCGAGCCCGGTGAAGGCGCCCGGCGACGTCGACATGGTGATCTTCCGCGAGAACACCGAGGACATTTACGCCGGCATCGAGTGGCAAGCCGAGTCGCCGGAAGTGAAGAAGGTCATCGCCTTTCTCCAGAACGAGATGGGCGTGAAGAAGATCCGCTTTCCCGACACGAGCGGCATCGGCATCAAGCCGGTGTCTCGCGAAGGCACGGAGCGACTCGTGCGCGCCGCGATCGAGTACGCGCTCCGCGAGCAGCGAAAGAGCGTCACCCTCGTGCACAAGGGCAACATCATGAAGTTCACCGAGGGCGCGTTCCGCGACTTCGGGTACGCGCTCGCCAAGCGTGAATTCCGCGCGCAAATCGTGACCGAGCGCGAAGCGTGGATTCTCGGCAACATCGAGGAAGAGCCGTCGATCACCGCGGTCGACAACGCGAAGAAGATCGAGCCGGGCTACGACATGGCGCCCCCCGACGCGCAGGCGGAGCTTCGCGCCGAGGTCGAAGCGACGGCGAAGCTCGTCCCGACCCATGGCGACGGCAAGTGGAAGAAGATGCTGAAGATCAAGGACTCGATCGCCGACATCACGCTCCAGCAAGTGATGACGCGCGCGAAGGAGTTCGACGTGATCGCGACGTTGAATTTGAACGGCGACTACCTGAGCGACGCCCTCGCCGCACAGGTCGGCGGCATCGGCATCGCGCCGGGCGGCAACATCAACTACGTCACCGGGCACGCCATCTTCGAGGCGACGCACGGCACTGCGCCGAAGTACGCGAATCTCGATCGCGTGAACCCCGGTTCGGTCATCCTCTCCGGCGAGATGATGCTCCGTCACCTCGGCTGGACGGAAGCCGCCGATCTGGTCATCAAAGGGATGGACGGCGCGATCGAATCGAAGACCGTGACGTACGACTTCGCGCGGCTCATGCAGGGCGCGAAAGAAGTGAAGTGCTCGGAGTTCGGGCGAGCGATCATCAATAACATGTGAGCGCGCGCCGCTCGTGACTCGGTCGCGGCGGCATGCATCGTCGAAGGAATTTCAGGAAGAATCATGGCAAGAAAGAAAATCGCGCTCATCGGCGCAGGCAACATCGGTGGCGAGCTCGCGAACCTCGTCGTGCAAAAGCAGCTCGGGGACGTCGTGCTGTTCGACATTCCGGCGAAGGAAAACTTCGCCAAGGGCAAGGCGCTCGACCTCGAGCAAGCGACGGCGATCTCGGGCTTCGAGACGCGCATCGTCGGCACCTCGAAGTGGGAAGACTGTGCCGGCGCGGACGTCCTCATCATCACGGCCGGCATTCCGCGCAAGCCCGGCCAGTCCCGCGACGATCTCGTCGCGACGAACCTCCCGATCATCCGCGACGTCGCGGACAACGCGAAGAAGCACTGCCCGAAAGCCTTCGTCGTCGTCATCTCGAACCCGCTCGACGCCATGGTGTACGAGTTCAAGCGCCGCACCGGCGCTCCGCGAACCCACGTGGTGGGCATGGCCGGCACGCTCGACAGCGCGCGCTTCGCCCTGTTCCTCGCGCGTGAAGCGGGCGTCAGCGTGGAAGACGTGCGCGCCATGGTCCTCGGCGGCCACGGCGACGACATGGTCCCCGCACTCTCCTACACGACGGTCAACGGCGTTCCGGTTCGGCAGCTCATCGCGCAGGACAAACTCGACGCTATTATCGACCGCACCCGCAAAGGCGGCGGCGAGATCGTGAACCTGATGGGAACGAGCGCGTTCTACGCGCCCGCCGCCGGAGCGATCGCCATGGCCGAAGCGTACCTGCACAACCAGAAGCGCCTCCTGCCGTGCGCGGCGTACCTCGAGGGCGAGTACGGCTACAAGGATCTGTACATGGGCGTCCCGGTCGTCATCGGCGCGGGCGGCATGGAGCGCATCGTCCCGATCGAGCTCACCGCCGACGAAAAAGCGATGCTCGAAAAGAGCGCCAAGAGCGTCCAAGGCATCGTCGACGTCGTCAAAAAAGCAGCGGGTTAACCCTTCCCCATGAAAATTCACGAGTACCAGGGCAAAGAAATCTTCGCCAAATACGGCATCCCGATTCCGAAGGGCATCGCGTGCCTCACGGTCGACGACGTCGAGAAGGCGGCGAAGAAGCTCATCGATGAGACGGGGATCCCCGTCGTCGTCGTGAAGGCGCAAATTCACGCAGGCGGTCGCGGCAAGGGTGGCGGCGTGAAGGTCGTGAAGGGCGGCCCCGCGGAGGCGAAGGCCGTCGCGGCGCAGATCCTGGGCATGCAGCTCATCACGCACCAGACCGGGCCCGAAGGCCAGAAGGTGCGTCGCCTGTACGTCGAGCAAGGGCTCGACATCGCGCGCGAGCTCTACCTCGGGCTCGTGGTGGATCGCGAATCGCGGCGCATCGCGGTCATGGCGTCCACCGAAGGCGGCGTCGAGATCGAGAAGGTCGCCGACGAGACGCCGGAAAAGATCCTCACCGAGCGGATCGATCCGACGGTCGGCCTCGCCGCGTTCGAGGCTCGCAAGCTCGCTTACGGCCTCGAAATCGGCAAAGGGAGCCCGAAGCCGAAGGAGACGATCGCGCAGTTCGTACAAATCGTGACGAAGCTCGCCGCGATGTTCGAGAAGGAAGATTGCTCGCTTTGCGAGGTGAATCCGCTCATCGTCTCGAAGAGCGGCGACGTGCTCGCGCTCGACGCGAAGATCAACTTCGACGACAACGCCGAGGGCCGGCACAAGGAATGGGCCGCCCTCATGGACAAGGACGAGGAAGATCCGGTCGAGCTCGAAGCGAAGGCGACGGGCTTGAACTACGTGTCGCTCGACGGCGACATCGGCTGCCTCGTGAACGGCGCGGGCCTCGCCATGGCGACGATGGACATCATCCAACACGCCGGCGGCTCACCCGCGAACTTCCTCGACGTCGGCGGCGGCGCGACGAAGGACCAGGTCACCAAGGCCTTCAAGATGATCCTCTCCAGCAAGAAGGTGAAGGGGATCTTCGTGAACATCTTCGGCGGCATCATGAAGTGCGACGTCATCGCCGAAGGCGTCGTCGCGGCGACGAAGGAGCTCGGCCTCAAGGTGCCGCTCGTCGTCCGTCTCGAAGGGACGAACGTCGAAGAGGGCAAAGCGATCCTCAAGGCGAGCGGCCTGAAGATTCAAGCCGCCGACGACATGCTCGACGGCGCGAAGAAGATCGTCTCGGCCGTCAAAGCCGCCTGAGCGTTTGCCGGCTGCCGAGGGCGCGCGCTCAGTTTCGGCGCGCGCCCTGCGTGATCCACGTCGAGATCACGTTGAAGTCGCGGGGCGAGGTGAGCTGCGGCTTCGACGTGGGCGGCATTTGCTGGGCGAAGATCTCGCCGTCCGTGCCTGCCTTGATCTTTCGCCACAAGTAGCTGTCGGAGAGCGTTTTGCTACCGCCGTCGATTCGCTTCAAGAGGGCGTCCCCCGCCTCGGGCGGGAAGTGCGACGCTTCCGTCGCGACGACGTCGTAGAGCCCCACGTAGCTCGCGCCTTCGTCGAGATTGAGGCCGATCGAGGGCGACGCCCCACCGGCGCTGGTGTGGCAGGTGGCGATCGCGCAGCTCTTCGTGAAGATCGGTTGTACGTCGCCTTCGAAGCTCGCCATCGGACCGACGTGGACTTCGTGGAGCGGCGCGCTCGAGTCCCCTTCTTGATCGACCGCCGTGACGACGAAGTAATAATTTTCGCCGTTGTTGACCAGGCCGCTGGTCGCACCGCCGCCGTCGGCTCCGGAGATGGGGAACGCGTCGAGCAGTTGCTCGAAGGTGACCTCGACGGTGACGGCACCCGTCACCGTGGTGATGGGCTTGTTGGGATTTTCGCCGCCTTGGTCGGGAGACGCGAAGATCCGATATCGAATCGAAGCGTCGGCGGTGATGTCGTCGTGCGCGTGCGGCCAGGTGAGAAGGACCCCGCCGACCTCCGCGACCGCGGTGAACGAGGCCACGGCGAACACCGGCGGGTTCGAATGGACGACACCGCCGTCCGATCCGGCGTCAGCGTCGCCCGACGTGGACGCGTCGCTCGACCCCGTCGAACCGTCGAGCGCCGACCCACCGGTGCCACCGGATGCCGTCGCGCCCCCCGACGCGGTCGTCCCACCGGTGGCCGACACGCCGCCCGAACCCGTCGCGCCGCCGCTTCCCGGTGCTCCTCCGGTCGCCGTCGCGCCGCCATTTCCAGTTGCGCCGCCACTCGCGATTGCGCCCCCGGTCGAAGACCGGGCGCCCCCCGTCGCCGCGGTGTCGCCACTCGCCGAAGCGCCGCCGGTGTTCGATGCGCAGCCCGCGTTTCCACCGTCGCAACCCGTCGTTTCGGTCGTGCTGCTGCATCCGACCATTGCCGGCACGCCGATCCACATCGGCAAGAGCGCACCGAGTATCACCCAGTGCCCTTCGAGCGAACGCATTCTCCTCATCGACGATATTTCATTTCGCACCTTCGCACTACGACCCTCACCCACCGACGGTTACCACATCGGAGTGAGATGGATTGCATCACGGTGAGCTGAATCGACCGGTGTGAGCGCTCAACGGAACGCGCGAAGAATGCGACTCAAGGCGGCGTCGAAGCGTCGACTGGGCCCACGTCGACAGGGACGTCCGCGTCGGTGCATTCCCCTCCGTGTCGGTAGGGAACGTAGGTGAAGCCGCAGCCACTGGCCGCGAGTTGCCCGTCGCACCCGCAGGCAACCGTCGCGCAAGCGTCGTTGTCGGGCACGGCGCAAACCGGTAGCTGGTCGCACCCCGGCTGGAGATAGATGAGCTTCATCGGCAATACGCATCCCGCGTCCGCAGCATCGACGTTGCCGCCGTCGTTCGATCGTCCACCCGTGTTGCCGGATCCGGAATGACCTCCGGTTCCGCCGTTGGCCGAACCGCCCGTCGTGGTTGGCCCACCTCCGGGGCCCGCGCCGCCCGCGCTACGACCGCCGGTACCGTGTCCGCCGGTTCCGGCACCACCCGTCCCGCCACTTCTCGCGCCGCCGGTGCCGGCGTCCTCCGTGATGTGCCGCAGCAAGCACACGCCGCTCGGAGACGCGTTGAATCCGCTGCACTCGGGCGCGGACGTGCTCCCGATGCACTGGCTTCCGGGCGGTCCGCCCGTGCAGCTTCCATCCGGTGTGCACGATGTCGTGCAGAGCCCGCAGATACAGCTCCCGAGTGTGCATTGGGCGCTGTTCGTACATGTTTTCAGCCAGTTCGTCTCGCTCTCGCCCCCTCCGCCGCTGGTGTCGGCACAGGCCGCAACGACGCCGAGAACGATGCCGACGATGATCGAATTCCAAGTCCGCTTATTCATTGATGCTCCTCCCATTCCAAGCCTGTCCCCCAAGATCCGCGATCGATCCCCGCCCTTAACCCGCGCGCGCCGGTCACTGAAGGTCGAGCCCCGACGATCTGGGGCAGTCATCTCCAGGCCGTTCTCTGCAGATGAGAACCCCGACGTTGCAGTTGTAGTCGTAGTCGGCCCAGAGCCCGAGGATTCCACAATACGGTCGCGCCGGATCGGTGCAATCCGCGTTCGTCGCGCAGCGGGCGTGACAAAGCCCGTCGCCCGCGGGTGAGCACGAATTGTCGAAGACGGCGGCGTCGACCGGGCCCGGCCCAGGTGCGTTGCACGAGACGTCGTCGTAGAGGAACTCGTGCGCGGTGCACGCGCCCCCTTCCGGCCCTGTCAACGGCGCGGCCGCCGAACCGCTCCGTTTGAAGCAAGCTCTAGTCGTCGTCGAGTTGCCGCCACAAAAGGTCTCGGTGCAGCTGCTCCCGGGCGGTCCGCCGGCGCAACTTCCGTTGGGATCGCACGAAGTCGTACAGACGCCGCAAAGACACGAACCGAGCTTGCACTGGCCGTCCGACGAGCACGCCGTCAGCCAGTTGGTCTCACTGTCGCCCCCGACGCCGCCGGTGTTCGCGCAGGCCGCGACGACCGCGAAAACGACGGACCAAAGTAAAGAACGCCAAGACCGCGCCGTCATTTCTGCTCCTCCGATTCCAAGATCGTTTGCCCCACGTAGGCGATCACGCGGATAGCGCTCGCTGGCGGCGCGTGGGCGGCGTTGAATGCGGTCACTTGTTCGCGAAGCGCGACCGCCTCGGCTCGCACGCGCGCCAGAAATCCGACGGCCGCGTCGTAGTGCGGATGTCCTTCCCACACGCGGTATGCGTACGTGCTGCCGCCGACGCGATCCGTCGCCGCCGCGCTCGTCTCACCGGCGCGGAGCTTGGTGCAGATCGCGGTGACGACCGCCTGGTAGTGGTCGAACACCGCCGCCTCCCAGCCCGCGGGCGTGCCGTACGGAATGACGCACAGATCGGTGCGATACTCCGGCGCACCGCCGCGTTCGACGCGCGCGACTCTGCCGTCGGCGACGAGGCGCGCGAGCGCCGCCTCGATGACGGACGGCTTGAGCGCCACCGTTTGCGCGACCGCGTCGATCGACGCGACGCCGAGCCGGCTCACCGCGACCCACACACCAGGAGCATGTCGTCGTTCCTGAACCGGTCGAGCACATCGGCCTGGAGCACGGTCTCTTTTTCTTGGACGTACTCGAGGGTCGCTTCCCAGAGCGAGCGCCCGCGGACCGTCGTGCTCTCGGAGAGCCGCTGGACCTTGTCGTGGTACGTGCGGAGCGCGAGGCCGAACATGTCGGCGATCACCTTGTTGCCGACCCCCTGTTCGCGGAGCTCGCGGACCAGGTTCACGAAGACCTGATTCGCCGTGTTCACGAGCGGCGCCCGTCCGCCAGCGGCCGTCGCCAGCTGCGCGAGGAGCACCGTGGTTTGACGCACGATGGCGTCGATCAAGGAATTGACGTCCACCGTACGGTTTTCGTTGGAAATCGGAGCCATGGGTAGTGCGGATTTCCGCACGACTTTGGGGGGTGGGCGGCTTCTTCTTTTTCTGATTTCCTTTTTTGGCGCGCGGCTGAAGAGTCCCGGCCATGTCCGTTCTGGTCGGAAAAAATACGAAGGTTCTCGTCCAAGGCATCACCGGCAGCGCCGGTTCGTTTCACGCTTCCCAGTGCATCGCGTACGGCACGCAGATCGTGGCCGGCTCGACGCCGAATCGCGGCGGCGAGACGTTCGAGGCGACCGGACCGGGCGGAAAAAAGGTCACCGTTCCCGTGTTCGACACCGTGGCCGCCGCGGTGAAGCAGACCGGCGCGGACACGTCGCTCATCTTCGTGCCCGCGCTCGGCGCGGCCGACGCGATCCTCGAAGCCATCGACGCGGGGTGCAAGCTCGTCGTGTGCATCACCGAGGGCATTCCGGTGGTCGACATGATCCGCGTGCGGCGGGTGCTCGAAGGCTCGAGCGCGCGGCTCATCGGGCCGAACTGTCCAGGCATCATCACACCGGGCGAGTGCAAGATCGGCATCATGCCGGGACACATTCATCGGCCCGGAAAATACGCGGTCGTTTCGCGCTCGGGCACGCTCACCTACGAGGCCGTCGGGCAGCTCACCGCGCTCGGCATGGGCCAATCGACGTGCATCGGTATCGGGGGCGACCCGGTCGGCGGCATGGACTTCATCGATTGCTTGAAGCTGTTCAACGACGACCCTGGCACCGAGGGCATCATCATGATCGGAGAGATCGGCGGGAACGCCGAAGAGCGCGCCGCGGCGTGGGTCACCGCGAACAAGGTGAAGAAGCCGATCGCGGGTTTCATCGCCGGGACCACCGCGCCGCCTGGCAAGCGCATGGGCCACGCCGGCGCGATCATCAGCGGCGGCAAAGGCACCGCCGTCGACAAGATCAAGGCGATGCAAGCAGCCGGCATCAAGGTCGCCCCGTCGCCAGCCGAAATGGGCGCGACGCTGAAAAGCCTGCTCTGAACGGCGACGCTGTTCGCTGCTCGGGTGCTCGCCGTGGATTTCGAGGGGTGCGCCCGCTCGTCGTGGATACTTTGATGACTCCAAGTATCCGAGCGTGCATGGCCCTGATCCCCTCGCCACCCGGCCGCGTGGCGCGCCGCTGGCTCCTGACTTGACGGGTCAGATGAATCTGACCATATAGGTCAGATGGCGTCCGTCCCGGTGACCGAGCTGAAGGCCCACCTCGCGAAGTTCCTGCGGATGGCGCAACGGGGCATCGAAGTGCTGGTGCTCGATCGCGGCGTGCCGATCGCGCGGCTCGTGCCGATATCGAAGAGCGACGCGGCCGAACCGGCGGCGCTCGATCGACTGGTGAGCGCCGGCATCGTGCGACGCGGCGAAGGCGGCATGCGAAGCATCGTGAAGCGACGCCTCGAAGCGACCGCGAACATCGGACGCGCACTCGACGTCGATCGTGAGGATCGGACGTGAGGTACTGGGACGCGTCGGCGTTGGTTCCGGCCATCGTGAACGAGGCGGGCAGCGACCTCGTCGACGGCTGGTTGAAGACCGACGACGCCATTTGCACCTGGGGACTCACTCGCGTCGAGCTCGCGTCGGCGATCGAACGCCGCGCCCGCGAGGGTGCGCTCACCGCTGGACAGCGCCGCGCCGCGCTGAAGCTCGTCGTGGAGCTCGCCACCGCGGCAACCGAAGTGCTCGATCTGCAAGCCGTCCGCGAGCGAGGGGTGCCGCTTCTCGGTCGGTACGTACTACGCGCCGCGGACGCGTTGCAGCTCGCCGCCGCGCTCGTCGTGGTCGAAGGCGGCATCCGCGGTTTGCCGTTCGTATGTCTGGACCGACGACTCGCCGATGCCGCATCGCGAGAAGGCTTTGACGTGCTCGGCTGGCCTGACGGCTGAGACGGGCATTCCAACTGGACCGGAACACCAGCGATGCCTCGCGTTTCGTGACGTCGCGGTGGCGCGAACGAGCGATCGCGAATTTACGTCTGCGGCGTTTTTCGAAGAAATTCTTGCCGGTTCGGGCGGGCGCGGGTATTGCGTCGCCCTTCGAAAGAAAGACCATGTCAACCGAGCGCACACTCTGCATCGTCAAACCGGACGCCGTCGAAAAGCGGGTCCAGGGCGCAATCCTTCAGCGACTTCAGGAAGAAGGATTCCGCATCGTCGCGCTGACGCAGACGCATCTCTCCCGCCGCGTTGCGGAGGGGTTCTACGCCGTCCACAAGGAACGACCGTTCTTCGACGAGCTGTGCACGTTCATGACCCGCGGTCCCGTGGTCGTCGTTGCCCTCGAGCGCGACAACGCCGTCCTGCACTACCGCAACGTCATCGGTGCGACCGACCCGGCGAAGGCCGCCGCGGGAACCATCCGCAAGCTCTACGGTGCAAACGTCGGTGAGAACGCGGTGCACGGCTCGGATTCCGTCGAGAACGGGCGCATCGAATGCGCGTACTTCTTCGCCGGGAACGAGCTACTTTAAGTCGCTCCCGTCGCCGTTCGAGTTCGCGCAAACGGGCGTCACATGCCCTCTCCTACTTCGTCGCGCTCGGTCGACCCGCGCCTCGCGTCCGCGAGCGGGTTGATGCGGGACACCGTCGGCGGGATCCACAATCTGTCGAACCTGCTCGGGTCGATGCGCGTGGGACCGAAGGCTCTCTCGCGAGTGATCCCCGATGTGCATGCGTCGTGCGCGCCGATGGCGCTGGCGGCCGGCGAGCTCGTCGCGGCCACCTCGGGTGGACCGCTCGCGACGTCGGCGGTCTCGGAGCTCGGACGCATCGTCGCCGATCGCATGGGCGAGCTCGAGACCGCGCTGCGACGCGCCGCGGCGAGCACCATGCGCGCGAGCGATCGACTGAGCCTCGAGACGACACTCGCCCGAGTGATCCGCGACCTCGACGGCGCGCTCGAGCTGGTCGACTTACTCGTCGAAGCGAGCGCCAAGGGGAGCGTCCCGGTCGACGTCACCGACGTGATTCGCGAGAACGCGATGCGCCTCGACCCGAGTTCGAGCCGCGCCCGGCGCGCCAACGTCGTGTTCGTCGTGCCTGCCGAGCCGATCGTCGTGAAGGTGAACCCAAGGCTCGCGATGCGACTCTTCGGGTTCGCGGCGGCCCTGGTGAACGGGCGCGACACCTCGGTCGGCGTCGAGATCGCCGTCGTCGACGAGTCCTGTCGCCTCACGTTGTCTTCCTTCGAGAAAAAGGCGAAGGGCACGATGATCGCGACGCCGCTCCTCATCGAGCTTTCGGCCCGATACGTCGTGGAGCTCGCGAAAACGTCGGGGGCGACCCTGGACGCTCCTTCGGCGGGCCCGGCCGTCCTCACTTTACCCATCGGAGCTTCTGACTAACACTCGCGCGCATGAGCGAGTCCGAACTCCGTCCGAAGATCGAATCCGCGTTCGCCGATCGAGCCTTGCTCGAGAAAGACGAGCACAAGGCCGCCGTTCTCGAGACCATCGCGCTCCTCGACGCGGGCAAGCTCCGCGTCGCGACCCAGGACGCCCCCGGCAAGTGGACCACGCACGCCTGGGTGAAACAGGCCGTGCTCCTCTACTTCGGCATCACGAAGATGGAGGTCACGCACGCCGGACCGCTCGAGTTCTTCGACAAGATCCCGTCGAAGCACGGCCTCGACAAAGCGGGCGTTCGCGTCGTTCCGCCGGGCACGGTGCGCTACGGCGCGCACGTCGAGCCGGGCGCCATCGTCATGCCGGGTTACGTAAACATCGGCGCGTACGTCGGCGCGGGCACCATGGTCGACACCTGGGCCACGGTCGGCTCGTGCGCACAGATCGGAAAAGATTGTCACCTCGCGGGCGGCGTCGGCATCGGCGGGGTGCTCGAGCCGCCGGGTGCGCAACCGGTGATCATCGAAGACGGGTGCTTCCTCGGATCGCGATGCGTGGTCGTCGAAGGGATGCTCATCGAGCGCGAAGCGGTCATCGGCACCGGCGTCTTTTTGACGTCTTCGACACCGATCATCGACGTCACCGGGAGTGAGCCGCACGAGATCCGCGGGCGCGTCCCGGCGCGTAGCGTCGTGATCCCCGGTGTGCGTCCGCGCAAATTCCCCGCCGGAGAATATCTGGTGCCGTGCGCGCTCATCATCGGGCAGCGCAAGGAGAGCACCGATCGCAAGACGAGCCTCAACGCGGCGCTCCGCGACTTCTCGGTGCCGGTTTAGGCGCGCAGGGTGCCCCCCAAAATAAAAGCAGAAGAAACGGCGAGCCTCATGACCCTCTCCGAAACCTTGCTCTGGCTCTGTCAGATCCCGTCACCCATCGGCGAAGAGGCGGCGCTCTGCACGGCGGTCGCCGATCGACTCGGCAAGGTCCGACTGGCGGCGCCCATCCGTCGCTACGGCGACTCCATCGTCGTGCCGCTCACGCGCGGCGCGAAAGGGCCGCACGTCGCGCTCGTCGGTCACCTCGACACGGTGCGAACGGAACACGACGGACCGGCGCGCATCGAGGGCGACAGATTGTTCGGCGCGGGCTCGTCCGACATGAAGAGCGGGCTCGCGCTGATGCTCGAGATCGCCGAACGCGACGTTCGTCCTCCGGTCGATCTCACGCTCGTGTTTTACGCGCGCGAAGAGGGGCCGTTCGCGGAGAACGAGCTCGGCCCCGTGCTCGCGGAAGATCCCGAGCTCAAGAACGTGTCGATCGCGGTGTGTCTCGAGCCGAGCGACAACCGACTCCAGCTCGGCTGCGCCGGGTCGCTCCACGCCACCGTTCGCTTCATGGGCCGGACGGCGCACAGTGCTCGCCCGTGGCAGGGAGAAAATGCGATCCACAAAGCCGCGAACTTTCTCGCACGGCTGTCGCACCTCGAACCTGTACGGACTCAGATCGACGGGCTCGAATGGTCGGCCGTGATGAGCGCGACGATGGCCAAGGGTGGCCGCGCGCGGAACATCATTCCCGATGTTTTCGAGGTGAACGTGAATCATCGATTCGGCCCGGATCGAACGGTAGAACAGGCGAAAGCCGCGGTGCTCGCGGTCGTCGCGGGCGACGCGGAGGTCGAATTCGTCGACGAGGCGCCCCCCGCGTTGCCCTTCAGGAAGCACCCCCTCGTCGAAGCACTCGCCGCGAGCGGCGTGGTCGCCGTGGAGCCAAAACAAGCGTGGACGGATGTCGCTCGCTTTTCCGCCTTGGGGGTTGTCGCGGTAAACTTCGGCCCGGGCGTCAACTCCCAGGCGCATCAAAGGAACGAGTGGACGAGCCTCAGCTCGCTCGCAACCGGTCGCGATATTCTCTCCCGCTGGCTCGGCTCGATTTCGACGTAACACGCGAGACGTCGAGCTTCGCACGCGGGGTCGTCGCGCTCGTCGTGGCGGCGGCGTTGTTTCTCGTCGGGTGCAACCAGCGCGCCATCGAGACCTGGCTTTCCCAGGACGAGCACGGTCCGTCGCTGTATGACGAGAAGCAGTTCGGTCGCGCGATCGCCGAGTTGAAAAAGCGAATCCCCGGGCCCGTGCAAGCACTGTCGCTCCTCGTGTACCCGACCTACATCGTGCTTCAGGCGCAAGATCCCGCGGCGACGACGAACGTGTCGCAGTACGTCTATCGTGAAGGCGCCGTCTCGGAGCCGGTGCCGGT
>DATBBD010000100.1:0-3871 GCA_036271175.1 Polyangiaceae bacterium
TCTTCCATTATTTTTTTGTTCGCGCGAAGACGCCGCACGAGCGGGTTTTGTCGTCCCACGCGATGCCCGGCGCGAAGTGGTTTCCCGGCGCGACGTTGAACTACGCCGAGCATGCGCTCGCGACGACCGGCGCGGGCATCGCCGTCGTCTGGGAGCGTGAGGGCGGAGAGGACGGCGAGAACGGCGAGCTCACCTGGGATCGACTGCGCGACGAAGTGGCGAGAGTCCGCGCCGGCTTGTCGGCGCTCGGCGTCGGTCGCGGCGATTCGGTGGGGGCATTTCTGCCGAATTCGCCGGAAGCGTTGATCGCGTTTCTCGCGACGGCGAGCCTCGGCGCGCGGTGGTCGAGTTGTTCGCCGGAGTTCGGCGTGAAGAGCGTCCTCGATCGGTTCCAGCAGATCGCGCCGAAGGTTTTGCTCGCCGTCGACGGGTACGTGTACGGCGGAAAATCGTTCGACCGCGGCGACGCGGTCCGGGAGATGGCGGCCGCCTTGCCGTCGCTCGCGCAGACGGTCGTCGTGTCGCGACTCGGCGCGCCGCCGTTGCCCGGTGCGATGACGTGGAGCGAGCTGCGAAAGGAAACGGCGCCGCTCACGTTCACGCCGGTGCCGTTCGAAGAGCCGCTATGGGTGCTCTATTCGTCGGGCACGACGGGACTGCCGAAACCCATCGTGCACGGGCACGGCGGCATCTTGCTCGAGCATCTGAAGGCGCTGTCCCTTCACCTCGACCTCGGTCCGGGCGATCGCTTTTTTTGGTTTTCGACGACCGGCTGGATGATGTGGAACATGCTGGTGAGCGGCCTCTTGGTCGGCGCCACCGTCGTGCTCTATGAAGGCAATCCCGCTTATCCGGATCTCATGACGCTCTTTCGCTTCGCATCGGAGCGAAAGGTGACGTACTTCGGAACGAGCGCGCCGTTCTTGCTCGCCTGCAAGAAAGAGGGGATCGTGCCGCACCGCTCGGTCGACTTGTCGCGGATCCGGAGCGTCGGTTCCACCGGCGCACCGCTTCCCGTCGAGGGCTTCACGTGGGTGTACGAGAACGTGAAGAAGGACGTGCTCCTCGGATCGGTGGCCGGCGGAACCGACATGTGCACGGCATTTCTCGCGTCGTGTCCGCTCTTGCCGGTGCGCGCCGGCGAGATCCAGTGCCGGACGCTGGGCGCGAAAGTGGAATCGTTCGACGCCGCGGGCCGCTCGGTCGTCGGTGAACTCGGCGAGCTCGTCATCACCGAACCCATGCCGTGCATGCCGCTCCATTTCGTCGGCGATGCGGACGGAAAGCGGCTTCGAGAAAGCTATTTTTCGACGTTCGACGGCGTCTGGCGCCACGGCGATTGGATCAAGATCACGCCGCAAGGAAGCTGCGTCATCTACGGCCGCTCGGACTCGACGTTGAACCGCGGCGGCGTCCGCATGGGCACCAGCGAGTTCTACGGCGTGGTCGAGTCGCTCGCCGAAGTGTCCGATAGCCTGGTGGTCGACACGGGCTCGCTCGAAGACGAAGGCCGGCTCTTTCTGTTCGTCGTCGCCGCCGGTGGCGCCCTCACCGACGCGGCGAAGCAAAAGATCCGCGCAACGTTGCGCGCCGCGGTGTCCCCGCGCCACGTCCCCGACGAAATCATCGCGATCGCCGAGGTGCCGCGGACCTTGAACGGGAAGAAGCTCGAAGTGCCGGTGAAGCGGCTTCTCATGGGTACTCCGATCGAACGCGCCGTGAACGCGGGGACGATCGCCAACCCCGCCGCATTCGACGCGCTCCTCGCCGCGGTACGCCCGTTCCTGCTCGAGCCGAAGTAAGGACTACGGCGTTCGCTTGGCCGCTTCGCTCGCGAGGCGCTTTTTTGCGACCGCGCAGGCGACGGGGCTTTGATCGATGCCGATGGCGCGGCGCCCCGCGCGGAGCGCTGCGACGACCGTGGTGCCGGAGCCGCACATCGGATCGAGCACGATGCCTTTGGGCGGCGTGGCGGCGCGCACGATGCGATCGAGGAGCGAGAGCGGCTTTTGTGTCGGGTAACCGGTGGTCTCGCTCGTGAGCGGCGTGTTGGCGTTCATCGCGGGGCAATCGGTCCACACGCTGCCGATGCGACGGCCCGCGTCGGCGTAGTAGCGGTAGGTTTTGCCGCCCAAGGTGCGTTCGCGAAATTGCCGGCCGTCGGCGTCTACGCTGCGAAAGTGCATGCGGAGGCTCGTCGCGGCGAACCGCTCGCGCAACACGGGCTCGTCGGCGTTCCAGATCAACGACGCGCCGCGCGCGTAGACGAGGATGGTCTGGTGCGTGACGCTCGGGCCATTTTTCTTGCGGCCGCCGTTGCCGGGAACCCAGATGATTTCGCCGCAAAACGCTTTGCGCCCGAAGAGACGATCGAGCGCCACTTTGGTGTCGTGCACGGCGCGAAAATCGAGGTGCACCCAGAGCGTGCCCGATTCGGCGAGCGCGTCGCGCATCGCTTCGAGGCGCGGTTCGAGCATCGCGAGGAAGCGGTCGAGGCCGCCCCACGCGTCGTCGTAGGCGGCCTTGCCGCGCACGCGTTCGCCCGTGCCGTCGCGGGCGCTGCGCGTTCCCCCGGCGTTGAACGGAGGGTCGACGTACACGAGATCGAAGGGCGCCCTAGCGCGATCGCGAGCGCGCGCGATGACGTCGAGGCAGTCGCCCTCGAGGATCTCCGCGTTTCGATGACCGAGCGAGCGCGTGCGCCTCAGGATGCGTCGCATCTTTCTGTGAGCACGCCCGGAGATCTCGGCCATCTGCTTGGTTTCGCTGCGCTTCCGGTGCTCACGTACTCAAGTACGCTCCGCTCCGGTTCTCGCTCAACACGGCGCATCTGACTCGAGCTTTCCGGGCGGGTCGACTGATGTGATGAATCAACCAAGCGCGTGCGCCGCTCAGCCCCCGGGGACACCGTCCGGCTCCTCGGGCGACTGCGGCGGCGGGGGGTCGTCGTGTGCGTTGCGGTAGATCGCTTCGTCGTCGTTCATCGCGCTCGCAGGAAGCGGCGGCAACCAATCCCACCGCGGACCGCCGCCTTCGCAACCGAGAACCGCTTCTTCCGGCGTGCAGGCGATGCGTAGATGGATGTGATCGTCGTGGGGAAGGCTGTCTTCGGGCTGGATCAGCACCGTTTCCGCGTGCCACACGAGCTCCGGTGGCTCGCCGCGTGCTCTCGCATAGTCGATGAGCAACCCTTCGACATCGGTGCTGCAAAACATCCACTGTACTTCCGCGTCCGGCGACGTGAGGAGCGTCTTCACGAGGAGCCACTCGCGCGGAATGTCGAGGCGCAGGTATCCGTCCGCGCCGTCGACCTTCGCGAGACCGTCCGCGCCGATGTTGATGAACCCGGGCACCTGCACGGCGACGCCCGCGGCCGTCGTGACGAACCACGGCAGATCGACGTCGCGTCCGGTGCGGTGCGATTCGTGCCGTTCGATTTTGCCGCCGTCGTGTCCGGAAAGATCACCGACGACGAGCGGCGGCCCGGGCGACACGTCGTGGACGTGCTTCGCCGCGGTCTCGATGAGATGGACGAGCCGCGGATTGCCCCAGTTGTTCGGGCCGTTCGGGCGATAGCGCACGAATCCGTCGCCGGCCTTCGGAAGCTCGGCGGCGACGGTGAGCACGCCGTGATGCGGCGCTCCCACCGAGCCCGAGACACCGGGCGCGAGCGGCGTCGGAGTGCCGAAGCACGCCGAACAAAACGCCGCCGCGAGCACGGTGAGGGCGACCCTCATTCCGGAACTTCCTTGTCGAAGAACGCAACGACGCGCCCTTCGGTCGCGCGCACCGCTTCCGGCGTCGCGATCACGAGCTCGACCTTGCCGTCGCTGGTGCGTAACGTTTCCTGATCCGTGAAGGCGGAGAGCGC
>DATBBD010000101.1:0-2493 GCA_036271175.1 Polyangiaceae bacterium
ACGAAAACCACGACGCCGAAATGCACGTAGTAGGTCAAAATCAGATCAGCCTTTGGAGCCACCGACGACGCGAAGCGAACCTTCGAGACGCGCGCGGTCGATCGCTCGCTGCGCCGGCGTCTTCTTCATATTGGGCGCAACGTGTTCGTGCTCGTCAGCTCGAACACGCCTCCCGTCGATCCAAGTCTGCAAGTCGGCGGCCCGCACGAGCAACTCGCGACCGACAAGTGATGCCTCGAGTTCACCGCGTTTGATCGCCCCGCGCAGCGTGCGCACGGAGACGCCGCACGACTTCAGGGGGAGCAGCGTCTCTTTCGACGCTGGCACTTCACCGAGTAGAAGCGCTCGAGCGCGCTGTGCGAGCGCCGGATCGGATTCGATCGCGTCCAAAACTTGGACGAGGAGCGCGTGCGCGAGCGGAGATTCACTTGGCATCGGTCTCTCGCACGTTCAAGCCTTCGAACTTCGAGAGCGGTCCCGGAAAGGCGTTCGCTGGCCGGAAGGCCCATTCACGATCGTTGAGTCGGTCGCGGTGCGCTCGTATCGCTGCGCTCTTCTCCGCGACCTCCTCCGGGAACGCTTTCCTGACGTCTTCCGGCTCGTAGTGGCAAGCGGCCGAGCGCAAGCTCATCGGAACGTGGACGCCAGCCGCGACGCGTGCGGCACAGGCGGCTCGCATTAGCTTTCGACGCGCCGCCTTCGATGGACGCACCCCCGCCTTTTCGGGAGCGGTGTCTTTCGACGACGCGCGAATATGTGCGGCTTGACTCATGAGGCCTCGCGCAAAGACGACTCACGGAGCCCGCGACGAACGAGCGCCGCACGGATCCGTTCGCCCGCGCGGCCTCGTACCGAACCGGGACGTTCGAGTTCTTTCTGAACGGACCTCACGTCGGCATCGGCGTCCACGCCGATCGAACGGATGGTCAGGGTGTCGATGTTGGGGAGCGATGACGCTTCATGCTTCGCCATGCCCCATTCGTTACAGGAACCGTCGAACCCGAAGCGGGACAAGCATGCCCGTGTAGTTGTCCCCGGCGCCGAGACTCTTTCTACTTGACCCGACGCGCCCGCTCTCGCTGGGCCAGCTTCTTCCACGCTTGAAAGCAACCGAGAACGCTCGCCGGTCTTGCAGTGCGCCCGTAGTGCTCCGATGGTGCATGCTCGTCGTTCATGACGTCGCGGATTCGGCGCGTCGCCATGTCGAGCTCGAAGGATTCGGTCGATTTGCCGTCCTTGATCCGCGAGGCGGACAGTTCGAGCACGCGAAGAATGTTTCGCTGAACGACTGCGGTCGACCGCCATCGCGGGCGGATCGCGTCGTGTGCCTTGCGAAGGCGCTTTTCGATCTCCTCGCGAGTCTTCGGGTGAAGGTTGTCGTCGCCGAGTAGCTTGCCCAGTACGCGAGCATGCTTTTCGATCGTCGCCGCGAGCTGGATCGGGGAGAGCTTGTCGTCTCCGTCGCGTTCTGTATTCTTCCGCTCGGTCATTCTCGGTGACCCACGCGCTCGGCCCCTGCCAGGGGGCGCGAGCGTTTCTTGTTCGGCACATTACCGCCTCCGAGTCCGCTTCGGATCGAGCACCGCGACGGCCGCCCTCGCCCGCCGGTGCGCCTCGAGGGCGCCCGCGAGCTCCGCGACCTCGCTCCAGTCGCCGGACCGTCGAGCGCGCTCCAGGGCGTCGACGAGGGCCCGACTTACCGCGTCGGAACCGTCGGCCGCGAGCTGCTCGACGAGCTCTTGTGCCCGGGCGCCCAGGGCTGCGCCGAGGGCCTCATCCCACCTCCCGCGCGTCGCCTTCGACCTGCCACGTCCGGCCACGGCGAGCGGCGCCGTCGGTCGCCGTTCGTCGGGGAGCGCGCCTTCACTGTGGCAGGGACGATCGCGAATCGAGCCTGATTCCTGCTGACCCGTGCGTTCTCGGACGGTTTCGAGTCCCGTCCGCCCCGCAACAAACCCGCCCACCGATCCCGTCTGCCAGGAAGACGGGCTTGGCGCGGAGATCGACGTAGAGGCGGCGCCGCTCGAAGGCGCGAAGTCGGCCGAACCGCTCAGTGACGGCAATGAAGTAGACCGCGCCCTCGCCTTTGCTCTGAGCGAGGCGACACGCGCGGGCGAGTGGGCGACGGTAACGGCGCTCGCGAATGCGGTCGCGACGCGACGAGGGCAGCCGTGACGCCGCACGGCGCGAAGGTCCGTCAGGGACAAGAGCGCGCCCGCGCGCGCGGTGTTCACGTTGGCCGTCCTACCAACTCCAAACTGACAATCGAAGTAGTCGAACGCGCGCGAGCGATGCGCGCGGAGGGAATGCACGTGCGCGACGTCGCGTCCGCGCTCGGCGTGCCGAAGTCGACGCTGCACAGGGCGCTCAACGCGCCGCGGGGTCTCCGATGCGCGAGCGGCTGCGCATGTTGTTCTTCGAGGCGAGCGAGACGGACGTCGTCTTCGTTCTGCACGCCGTCGTCGAAGAAGTATTCTAGCGTCGCGCGGAGCT
>DATBBD010000102.1:0-8408 GCA_036271175.1 Polyangiaceae bacterium
CGACGAGGCCGTGCGATGGAACCTCGGCGGCCTCGTGCTCGGGATGCTGTACGAACTCCGCGCGCGCTCGGCGCTGGACGAAGGAAACGAACCCGTGTTCAACCGCTACCTGGATCTCTGCCGCGAAGAACAACACCCGAGCGCCGGTGCCGCCGTGTCGGCCCGAGTCCAACGCCTCGTCCGAGACGCAGAGCGATCCGGCGTCGGTCGTTCGCTATCGCGCGAACCCGTCGACGGTGAGGCCGTGTTCCTCACCGTGACGAGCGTGGGGGCGGCGGCGCAACGACGGCTCTTCGGCGCGGATGCGAACGGTCGAGTCGAGCGCATCGTCGAAATCCTCGTCGAGGCGCTGGAGCCGAAGCCCGAAGCTGCATTCCTCTTCCGGAATCGCGACGGCTCCGCGGAATTTTCTGCGGCCGTGCCGGACCTTCAACCCTCGAAAGAGATGGTAGAAGCCGCTCAATCCTTCTTGGAGTTCCACACCGAATCGAAGGACACCTGTACGATGACCGCTCTTCTGCAACCGCCTGCGAAGCGTGCGGACGGGTCGTTACCTCCGGCGTCGGATCGCCTCGATGGCGAGCTCGCTCGTTGCGGCGACGTCTTCATTCAGCGGGTGACGCTGACATGTACGCGTGATGGCGAAGGCGAGATCGCCGGTGTGGTGATTCTCCAGACGGCGAAGACCATCGCGCTCCCGTCAGCACGCATCTTGGGAATGCTCGGAGCGGCGTTGCTCGAAGTCGGGGAAGCTCGCTTGACTCGGCTGGCGTAGAGGCTCTCGCGGCCCGCGTCCGTTCGCGCAGGATCCCGAACTCGACCAGAGATCGAAGCGGCAACGATCCGCGTCACGCAGGAAGCTGCTTCTCGATCGCCGCGACGAGGATCTCCGCGTCCGGCGTCACCTCGGGCGAGAATCGTTCGACGACTTCTCCATCGGCGTTCACCAGGAATTTTTCGAAGTTCCAGAGGATTTCGTGCGGAGCTCCGGGGTCGACGCCGTAGCCGATGAGCTTCCCGCGGAAGTCGCTGCCAGGGAGTTTTCGTGCGTCGGGGCGCGCCGCGGTGAGCGCGGCGTAAAGCGGATGCTGACCTTCGCCCTTGACCACGATCTTCGAGAACAGCGGAAAGGTGACCTGGTAGTTCGTGGAACAGAAGTCTTGGATTTCGACGTTCGTGCCAGGCTCCTGCGCGCCGAATTCGTTGGCGGGAAAGCCGAGAATTTCGAAGCCGCGCGCGTGGTACTTACGATAGAGGGCCTCGAGGCCCTCGTATTGCGGCGTGAGCCCGCACTTCGACGCGACGTTGACGACGAGGCGTAACTTGCCTGTGTAGGCGCCGAGTGAAGACGGCCTTCCGTCGATGGTTTGAACCGGGATCTGCTCGAGTGACGTGGTCATGATGCGAGGACAAGTAGCGCTCGGGCCGATCGATCACAAGCGACGCGGCCGTCGAGCGATCCCGAGTCGGGCCTTCACCCAGTGATGCCGACCGTGTCGCCCGCTTGTATCAAGATCGAGCCAATCGCCAGGCTAATTTCGTGATTCACGACGCACCCCGCGTCGAGCACGAGTGCGGCGAGTGCCGCGTGACGAAGCTCGCCGCGCGCTCCCGAGCTCAGGAGGACGGGATGGTATCGCGCGCCGTCGGCTGCGACGAAGACGTCCGCGTTGGCGACGGTCACGTCGTCGTTCATGACCTCGGTGGCGCCCTCGTCGGCGAGCGCGCCCTGGGCGAAATCGGAGATGAACTCGCCGAGACCGTCCGGGGGCGCCGCAGCACCGAAAGACGCCGCTCGACGTACGGAACCATCGCCGAGGAGCAAATAGAAATGGCCACACGCGGCGCGCGTGGTGGTGCAGAGCCACTCGAGTGCTCGCCCCGCACGCTCCTCGGTTCCCCTCGCGTTGCGCATGGCGTCTCGGAGCGAGGTGGCGGACGCACTCGACGCGAACGCGCGCTCGTGAAAGGAGTCCGCGTCGCGACGCGCGGCGACGTCCTCGGGGCGTCCGAGTGCCGCTCCGTCTGCGATGAGGCGTTCGAATCGCGCTCCGAGCGGCGACCCACGTCCGTGACGGTACTCGCGCGCCGCGAGCGCGGAGTGTTCTTCGAAAGCGCCCGCGTCTCCGGCGGCGATGGCGACCCGGGCGCGCGCCTCGTGCGTGGCTCCGAGCTGGAGTCCTGCCACGCCGAGCTCGGTCTGCGCGCGGAGGACCGCATCGAGTCGCGCCACGGCGTCGTTCACGCGCCCGCTTTTCGCCTCCGCAACGGCGACGGCGCGCGAGATCCCGAACGACGCGGCGCCGATATCGAGTGCGGCGCACATCGCGAGCACGCTCGCTCCTTCTCGGCGCGCGTCGTCGTTCCGGCCGAGTCCGGAGAGCGCTTCGACGTACCCGGCAACCGCGAGGCACCACGCGGATGCGCGGGGGTATGGCGTTTCGGGGCGCGGCGCCGTGGCGAGCATGGCGCGCTCGAACGCCGCGCGCGCCGGCTCGAGATCGTCGCAACAAAGCCGGAAGTAGCCTTCGGCGAGCTCGACGTACGGGGTCCACCCCGTTGACCGCTTCGCGAGCGCGCGGATGCGATCGCCGCATTGTTTGACCCCGGTGACGTCGCGCGCCATGCCGCACGCGACGAGCTCCACCCAGTGAAGGTGCGCGAACATTTGTCGGCCGCGCGCTTGCAACGTGACGACTTCCGCTTCCTTCCGTAGACGCTCGGCCCCTTCGGCGTCGCCTCTCTGCAGATGCACGATGCGGCGAATGTACAGCGCGTTGACGCGCTGGACCGGGTCGTCGTCGAGCAGATCGGCCCAGCGCGTCGCCGTGGCGATGCCCATGCTCACCTCGTTCGCGCCGATGGCGTACGCGACGGCGCGGCGAAACACGCCGAGCATTCTCGGGTCAGCGCCGTCGACGGTGGCCAGCCGTTCGTACACGTCGAGCCAGCCCGCTCGACCGCGTTCCCATTGCGATCGGCAAGAAGAGTCGCGTGCGGCAAGGGCGTTTTGCCAGATGATCGCCACGAGGGGCGCGATCGGAGCGAAGGGCTCGAGGAGCGCCGGAAGCGACTCCGTGATGGAGAGCTCGAGGCGGCTCGAGCCGATCGCCATCGAGATGCCGACGAAATGCGCGAGCCCTCGGATCGCTTCGTCCGGACGGTAGATCCGTTCGGATTCGGCAGTGGCGCCGTAGCGCTCGAACGCCGCTTGCATCGCGCTCGAGAGGCGCTCGCCTGGGTCGGCTATGTCGGCTCGCTGCTCCCACAGCGTGTAACCCGAATCGTGCTTCAGCTGCGCGAGCCAGTCGCGCGCCACTCGAAAGTAGTATCGGTCATCGGAACTGACGCTCAACGACGCGAGCCATCGCCTCAGATGGTTCGCTTCGAGCGGGCTTCTGCCGATCCGTTCGGCGGCGGTGAGCGCGCGTTCGAACGTCGCGGCGACCTCCATCGCGCCGAGATCGGTGAGCTCGTAGAGGTTCGTCGCCTCCGGCAATCCGGGCAAGATCGGGGCGAGCTCGTCGAGCGCGCGAATCTCCAGCCCACCGAGGAGCGCGTGGCGCACGACGCCGAGGGGGAGCTTGCCTTCGTAGAGCGTCACCAGCGCGCGATGTCGCGCGGCCTGCTCGGCAAGTGGTAACGCCTCGCCGAGCACCGTGCTCCACGCCGAGCGAGACGGCGAGTACGTGCGGCCGTCGCTGGTCACGATTCGGTGCGAGACGAGGTCGGTGATCGCGGCATCGAGGGCGCCGGCGTTCATGTCGGGTCGCAGCTTCGCGTAGTCGTCGCGCGTGAACGCTTTGTGAGACGCGAGCGTTTGTGTTTCGACGAGCCAGCGCGCGAGCGGAGCCAGCGCCGCAATGCGGTCGTGGAGCGCCGCCTCGGCGTCGCGAGGAAGATCGGCGACGTCGAGCCGCGTGGGCAAGGTCCAGATGCCGCGCTCGTAGCGAAGCACGCCTCGGTTCACCAGATGCTCGACGAGATCCATGGTGGCGCGCGGATTGCCTTCGGCGAGGGCGAAGATGCCGTCGCTGACGGTGCCGACGTTGGCGACGTCACCGAAGACCGACTCGAGGAGGCGCTCGCAGTCGCCCCGCGAGAGCGGCTCCAGAGAAATCGTCGATGCGTGCGCACACAAGACGTCGAACGCGAGTCGATCGGCCGGCTCCGCGCCGCTCTCCGAGGTGACCACGACGAACAGCCGTCGAGAGGCGGCGTTCGTCGCCAGCGCGGCGAGCAGCGCCGCCGAAGGTTCGTCGACGCGGTGCACGTCGTCGACCGCGACGATGAGGGGATGCGCTTCGGAGACACGGAGGATCCATCGGGCGAGCGCGGTTTGAAGCTCGTAGCGCGCGGCGCTCGGTGCGCGGATCGACCGAAGTCGAAGCGCGGGCGCTCGGGTGCTCTCCGCCGCTGCTTCGGCTTCGAACAGGATGTTCTCGGCGCCTTCCGTGGTCGCCGCCTGAACCGCCGCCGCGGGCAGATCCTCCAAGAGCTGCTCGGCGAGGCGCTCCGCGGTTCCGAACGCTCCTTCGGCGACCACGCTGCCGCTCGCGCGGAGAACACTCCCGCCGAGCGTTTGCGCGAGCAAGGCGGCGGCGTCGAGGATGCGCGTTCGTCCGGCGCCGGGAGCCGCCGTAACCACCGCGCTGCGCCCCGCGCCGCCGATCGCTCGTCGCAACTCGTCTCCGAGCCGCTCGAGGGTGTCGTCGCGCCCGACCATGACGGGCGTCGACAGATACGCTCGCGGCACTTGCGGCGGTTCCGCTCCGTCGAGCGCGGCGATGGCCGCGAGGCGGTGCATGACTTCGAAAGCCGTTCGCGGACGCGTGGCGGGGTCGATCCCGACGAGCTCGAGGACGAGGTGGTCCAGCGCCTCCGGAAGGCCAGTCGCGTAAGTGGAAGGAGGAGGCGGCTTCGTCTTCCACGCGAGCATCACGTTGGCGAGTTGGCTTGCGGGGTAAGGCAGACGCCCGGTGAGCGCGAAGTAGAGCGTCGCTCCCAGGGAAAATAGGTCCGCGCGCGCATCGAGATTCGCCCGGTGCACGACTTCGGGCGCGACGAATTGCGGCGTGCCGACGATCAACCCGCCGGCGCCCATCGGCGCCATGGCGCCGAAGTCGATCAACTTGGCTTGTCCGCCGCGCGTGCAGCGGATGTTACGAGGGCTCACGTCGCGGTGAACGAGACGGCGCGAGTGAAGGAGCGCGAGCGACGAGCAAATGTCGTATGCGACGGTCGAGGCGGTGACCCAATCGAGCGGCGCGCGCTCGCGGAGATCTCCGCCGTCAAGGAGTTCCATCGTGTAGTACGCTCCCGCGTCGTCGATGCCGAAGTCGTACACCTCGATGATGCTCGGGTGCGACAGCTGCGCGAGCGTCTGAAACTCGCGCTCGAACAGCGATACCGTCTGGCGGTAGTGCCTCTCGCTCGGCCCGACGAGCAGCTGTTTCAACGCAACGTCGCGGCGGCTCGCGGAATCCGTCGCTCGATAGACGACCGCCATGCCGCCTTTGCCGAGCTCCTCGAGTAACAAATAGCGTCCTCGAACCACGTCGCCCGCTCGATGGCGCCCCTCCGCGCGCGCCGAGTCGCGCACGGACCTCGGCGCGCCCGACTGCGGACCGAACCCTTCCATGATCCTCTACGGTAGCCCAGGTCGGCGGCAACCGCGAGGCTGGCCTCGGGGCAGAGACGGGCTCGAATTTTCACGTTTGCGCGCGCCTTTAGCTGCCGGATTTCCGGATCTTGAGGAACCAGTAGGCGCCCCCCGGCTCGAGCTCGACCTCCACGCGCGCGGATTCGGGGAGGGGTTTGACCAAGTCGAGCATCTCTTCCCGCGTTCGGTAGACGAGCGACCAGTCGAACGCGAACTCGGGACAGAAAAAGTGTTCGTTGGGCCCTTGCGCATTCCCGACGAGCAAAAGGCCGCCGGGCTTCAAGCAGCCGTAAAGAGCCCGCAGGAGCCGTTGCGCAATCCTCGGCGGCAGATAGTCGAAGAGACCCGTGGAGTACACGAAGTGCTGCGCGTCGAATCGCGAGAGGAGTGCCGGGTTCTTCAGGAGCTGCGAGAACGACAGGTTGAAGCACTCCGCCGCGGCCCGCGAGGTCGTGCGCGAGAGTTGTCGCTGAATGGTGTCGAACGCGACTTGGAGCGCTCGTTCTTCCTGGTCGATCAGTCGGAACCTGATCGAGCCCGACCACCCAGATTCGCTCTCGACGAATTCCGACACTTCGCGCGCCGGCCCGCACCCGAGGCTCGTCACCTTGAATTCGCATTCGGCGTCCGTCGCGCGGAGTCGCGCGAATTCGTCGCGTAGATAGCGCGCCACGTAATTTTTCCGGGTGCGCACTCCCGCTGCGAGCGGATGGTTCGCGACGAGTTTGTGGATCACCTTGGCGTACGCCGTCTCACCTTCGAAGTCGTCGCCGTACGAATAGAGCATCACTTGATAGTCGCCCGGGTACCCGAGGGGCTTCGCGTACGATCGGTAGACGATGGGGGCCGGAAGGAGGAGCGGCGTCAGCATCGTCTCCGTGTACGCTTTGACGGCTTCCAGGGTTTTCTTGTCGTCCAAACAGCTCAGTGCCGCGCGCGACGCGCGAGCACGTATCTCTCCGTACCCTTCCGAGAACGCCGGATAGGTTCGCTCGGCCAACGCCCGCACTGCCGCCTCTCCCGACACGCGAGCCGCAGCCTCACGCGGTTCGAGACATCGCCGGTAGTATTGGACGAAATGCACGGTCTCCGCGACTGCGACCTTCACGGCGGCCGGGACGCGTGCGCCTTCGGCAGCTGGCTTCACGGAGACTTGATGATCGAAGTGCAGCTCCGAATCGAGCTTGCTGACCGCGTCGAGGTCGAGAAAGCCCTTGGTGAGACCGAGCCCTACGCGAACGCCCGCCGGTCCGGCCTCTCTTCGTACGACGCGTACGCGGACGCGCTGCGCTCCGCGTCCGTGGAGCATCAAGCTCGCGTCGAGCTCAGTGCCGACCGGCCACGAAAACCCGTCCGGCGGTGACAACAGCGCCGCGCCGTTCGTCGACAGGTCCGCGACGGGATATTCCGCGGCACCGATTCGCAGCGTCGCATTCGCCATCGGCGACAGCCATTGCCGCGCGCGGTAGCGTCGAGGTCGATAATAAGACGAGCTGTCGAGTGCACCTTGAAGGTCCGCGTAGTGGTCCACCATTTTTCCGGGGCTTCTCTCACGAAAGAGGGGTCGAACTCGGTTGGGCAATGCGAAACGCATGCCCGCCTCGAAACGCTCTCTCGCGCTCGCATGCCGCGCCGGCGTGCTCCACGGGCCTACGTGTTTACCGCGCAAACGCGTTTGGAAACGAAGACGCAACTCGCGCGCCCTGTGAAGTTCAGTGCGCGCGAGAAGTAAGACCGGCGCAGCGGCGTGCACAGGTTCTCGAACGTCGCCGCGTCGGGCGGGCTCGGCTCGGAGGCTCGAATACTCCGCAGCGACGGACGAACGCGTCGAGACCCGAGAGCTAGAGTTACCTGGTCATCAAGTCGTCCGCCGACCGCCGGTGACACGGACGTGCGCCGCGGCTCGGGACCCCATCGCCTCTCGCCTCTGCGCATCGCGCGAATAGATGTGATATTCACCCTGCGCCGGGGGCGTTGGTGCGTCGTTGGTGCGGGCGTAAGGGTTCTCGGGTTTCGTGTCGCCGATTCGCGGCGGGAGGTTGTGACGATGAATGCAGTTCGGCGAGTGAACGTGTTGTTCGGGCTGGCGATGATCGGAGTCGTGGGTTGCGGCGATGGCGGCTCGAACGGCGACGGCACCGAGAAACCCACGGGAGCTTCGACGACGCCAGGAGCGACCACCGCCGGTACCGGCACGAGCGGGCCCGTGGCGGGCGCGAAGTACGACTCGAACGGCATCCTGCTGCCGCCGGACCCCGCAACCGGCCTCCAGATCGTCACGCCGACCTTCACGCTGAACCCCGGCGACGAAGTCTTCAAGTGCTTTCACACGACGGTGCCGAAGAACACCGAAGTCGACGTGCATCGGTTCGTGTCGCAGATGACGCCCGGCAGTCATCACTTCATCCTCTACCAAGAGAGCGGAACCGACGCCGCCGCGGCGACCAATACACTCGACGACGTCGGCTGCACGGGGGGCCTGACGTCGCAATGGGTGTATGCGTCCTCGTCCACGGACAACTCGTTGCCAATGCCGGACGGCGTCGCGATCCCGCTCGCGGCGAATCAACCCGTCTTGTTCGACATGCACTACATCAACACCGGCACTAGTGTCCTGACCGCGAAGAGCGTTGCATTACGAGTCCTCGCCATGCGCTTCGAGCGTTCCGTGAGCGAAGCGAGCAATCTTCGCGAGGATCTGATCTGCGGTCTTCGTCCAGACGAACGGCTTCGGGGTCTCGTTGCT
>DATBBD010000103.1:0-4073 GCA_036271175.1 Polyangiaceae bacterium
GCGGATCTCGAGCGCGTTCACCACCCCGAAACACGCAACCCTTCGTCGCTCACGAAATGTTGAGACTCGCGCACCAAGATTCGCGAACGCTCGCGCGTCTCAGCGCCGACTATTGCCGACCGGAAACATTCGCCGACGAAGTCCGACCAACAAACCTGCTGAAAGACTCAGAACAACGCCTACTTGGGGCGGTCGATGTCCAATTGCTTCATGCGATACGCCAAAGTGCTGGGCTTCATCGCGAGGAGTCGAGCAGCGCCGCGTTCGCCGGCGATTTGCCAGTCGCATTGAACGAGCGCGTTCACGATGTTTCGGCGCTCCATTTCACGGAGCGCGGCCATGGGGACGACCTCGTCGGGGGGCGCCCCGTTCGTGCGCGCGCCGTTCGCCGATGAACCGCCCTTCACCGGCGTGCTGCCGTTCGTTGCGGCCGCTGACGCGCCGTTCGTCGAGGTGAGCGACGACGAGGGCGGCGCGGTGGCGCGACCGAGCCCGAGGCGAAGACCCGGGCCACTCGCTTGGAGCACGAGTGCCCGCTCGACGATGTTCTGCAATTCGCGGACGTTGCCCGGAAAATCGTACGCGAGGAGCGTGGCTTCGTCTTCTTTGGTGAGTGCCCTTGCCGGCACGTTCAACCGGCGTCCCGTCTCTTCGAGAAAGCTTCTCGCCATCGGCAAAATGTCTTCGCGACGCTCGCGGAGCGGCGGGATCTCGAGCGGCAGCACGCTGAGTCGGTAATACAGATCGCGCCGAAACCGGCCTTTTTCCACCTCCGCTTCGAGCGGCCGATTCGTCGCCGCGACGACGCGCACGTTCACGTGGCGCGTGCGATCGTCGCCGACGGGTTCGAAGGTTTGCTCTTGGAGGACGCGGAGCAGCTTGCCCTGCAGCGCGAGCGGGATCTCGCCGACCTCGTCGAGAAACAAAGTGCCCCCGTCGGCGAGCAAGAACCGCCCCTGGCGATCGCGCTGTGCGCCGCTGAACGCGCCGCGCACGTGGCCGAAAAACTCGCTCTCGAAGAGTTCACTCGGAATGCTCGCGCAGTTCACTTTCACGAGCGGTCCGTTCCGACGACGACTCATGTCGTGCAGCGTCGTCGCAATGACTTCTTTTCCTACACCGCTTTCCCCCAAGATGAGCACCGGTGAATCGGACTGCGCGACGGCTTGCACTTGCTCGAGCACGCGCTTCATCTGCGAGCTCTCGGCGATGACCGCACCTTGTTGCAATGCGCTCCGCACCGCTTCGCGAAGGTAATCGCGCTCGCGCTCGGCGCTCTCTTTCAACGCCGCGATTTCCTCGAACGCGCGCGCATTGGCGGTCGCGACGGCCGCGTGGTCGGCGAAGACGCGGAGCCAGTTCAGGTCCTTTTTCTCGAGTCGTTTGCGACTGAAGAACGCGACCACCCCGAGAACCTGACCGCGGAACGACAAGGGCTGACCCGCGAAGCTCTCGATGCCTTCCGCTTCGGCCCAGTCGCGCTGCACGAGCCACACGTCGCCCCCTTTTTGAAGGAGCAGCGGGCGATTGGTCGACGCTATTTGCCCGACTTTGCCGTACGTGATCGGAATGCGGTAGTGCGCGCCGTCGGTCCGGTTCCATCTCACCGACGGATTGACGATGGATTCGCCGATGCTCGCCTTGAGCTCGAGATACGGTTCTTGTCCCGCCTCGTCGCGGAGCAGCCACACGCGTGCGAGCGCGACGCCTTCGGTCATGCCGAGGCCCTGCACCATCTCCTTCAGCACTGCTTCGGGAGAGCGCGCTGCCGCCACCGACAGCGCTAGGGACTGTAGCGCTTCGAGCTGCATGGGGTCCGCGACCGATGCGCCACCCCATCCAAGCCCCGCGACTGTTTCGGCGCGCTTGCACCCACGTGTCGGCGGCTTACCAGCCCTCGTCGCGTTCGGGAACGTCCCCTTCGAGCAGCGCGATGTCCGCCGCGTCGAACGCGAGCTGCACCGGCTCCCCGGACTCATGCAAAAAATTGACGCTGTGCGCGAACTGGCCCGTCAACCGAAAGCCGCCCACGGCCAGTCGCGTAGCGAGCTTCGCCCGGTCGGCTGACGTCGTGATCGCAAAGTCGACGTCGAGCGTCGCTCGGGGAACGCCGCTGCGAATGCCGACTGTGAGACCGCCGATCAGTGCAAATGGAACCCGCGACTCGGAAAAAGCAGCCACGGCCGCGGCAATCGCCCCGACCTTGTCCGGCATTTCCGACACGGCTCCAGAATAGCCGCGCTTCCCACGGATGAGCAGGTGCTCGCGCTCGGCCAGGGCGGCCGCAGCGTGAAGGGTTCCCGATCGCTGCATGGCCCGACTCAAGGAGGCTAGCACGTCGTGGATTTCGCCCGCGAAGCGAGCGAAAGTGGGCGCTTGTCTCGAACGAGAAACCGATTGGAAAGCACGACGCGATGAACGCACCCCTCCCGGCCCCGAAGCGCGTGGCCATCGTGTTTGCGGGCGGCCCAGCGCCGGCGGCAAACGCCGTCATCGCGGTCGCGGCGAGCTCGTTTCGCCGGCGTGGGGCGGAGGTGCTGGGGATTTTGCACGGCTACTCGGCGCTCGAGGAGCACCGCGACGAACCGCTGCGCCCGGGCGAGCACTACCGGATGCTCGAGGATCGCGACCTCTGGGGCCTCCGAAATAGTCGCGGCATCATCATCGGGACGGCACGGAGCAATCCGGGGCACGCGATCAACTGCCCGGCCGACCTCGGCGATCCGAAAAAGGTCGAACCGCTCGCCAACGTGTACCGCGGGCTCGTGCGCCTCGGGGTCGACGCGCTCGTCTCCATCGGCGGTGACGGCACCTTGCGCACGGCGAACTTCTTGTATGAATTTCAGCGCCGACTCGGCCCCGACGAACCACGGTTTCGGATCGTGCACGTGCCGAAGACGATCGACAACGATTACCGCGGCATCGATTTTACGTTCGGGTTCTTCACCGCCGTCGGTGTCATCGCCGAAGAGCTGCGGAATCTTCGCGCCGACGCGATCGCGACGCGCAGTTACTTCGTGGTCGAGACGATGGGACGGCGCGCGGGTTGGCTCGCGTACGGCGTGGCCGTCGCAGGCGAAGCGCACTGGGTCGTCGGGCGCGAAGACGTCGTGGGTCCGCTCGCGAAAGAAGAAACCGTGACCGACATGGACACGGGCGAAGAGACCACGCGGACGTATCTCGACGTCGATGCGTTGGTCGACAAGATCGTCGATCTGATGATTCACCGCGAGGGGCGTGGAAAGGCGTACGGGACCGTCGTCCTCGCCGAAGGGCTCGCCGAAATGCTCCCGGGCACGCCGGTGCCCGAGAAGGGGCTCGAAGCGGCGTCGCTCGGCCGCTTCGATCTGGGACGCACCGTCGGCGCGCGCGTCGCGGCGCGCTACGTCGAGCGCACCGGCAAGCGGAAGAAAGTGACCGGCATCCAGCTCGGCTACGAGTCGCGCTCGTCACGACCGCACGCCTTCGACGTGCTTCTCGGCAGCCAGCTCGGACTCGGCGCATACCGCGCGCTCGCCGAGGAACACCTCGACGGACACATGGTGAGCGCCACGGGGCAGCTCGACCTCCGGTACGTGCCGTTCGCCGATCTGGTGGACCCGAACACGCTCGCGACGCACGTTCGGTTCGTCGAACGCGGCAGCGACTTTCACCGGCTCGCCGAAGAGCTCGGCACGCAGTTTCAGGGCCGAATAAAATAACCCACCGCAAGCGACCGCAACGCGACTCCGGCCCACAAAGGAGACGCGTCGAGGCGGCGCGGGAAAAAAGTAGGTGAGCCGCGCCCGCAACGGCGCGCGACTACACATGAATGGCAGACGTTCACGACGCGCGCGGTCGCTCCCAGGGCTCGGGCGCTGCGTCACCGATCAAAACGGCGCGCGCGCGCTCCGACGCGAAGCGTCGTGCGGGCCCAGACCCCACACTGAAGCCCGCGACCGAATCGCGTGCCCTAGAAATGGTCAGCGTGAGCGCGGGCCGTTGGTTGGACGTCCAACCAAATGCGAGCGACAATGTGTACAGGCCCCGTTTCGCGGTCGTCGCGGAGTGGGTGCGTTCATACGTGGGGAGAG
>DATBBD010000104.1:0-17147 GCA_036271175.1 Polyangiaceae bacterium
CGAGTCTTCGATGACCAGCGCACGCTTTGCGTTCGCGAGCCCCACGGTTTTCGCGAGGGCGTCGATGCCGAGCAGGTAGCCTTCCGGATCCGGCTTCGAGCGCTTCGTGCTCTCGGCCGACACGATCGCCGCGACGAGGTCCGTCACGCCGAGCGTGGAGAGCCCGAGCTCGATCTCGTCCTGCAAGGCGCCCGACACGATCGCGACGGCGCCGACTCGAGCCCGCGTGCGAACGAGCTCTGCCGCTCCCGCGAACGTCGTGAGTCCACTCCGTGCGCGCCCCAGGTAATGCGGTCGCTTTCGCTCGACGAGGTCCCTCACGTGGCCTTCGCTCGGCGCGCGGCCCAAGTCGGTCAAGATGGCTCGGAACGCCCCCGCGTCGTCGTAGCCGAGGTAGCGGTCCCAGTAATCACGCTCCGATAACGCGACGCCGAGCGGGCCGAGCACGTCGCGGTACGCCTCGAGATGGACGTGCTCGTCGTCCACGAGCACGCCGTTGTAGTCGAACAGGGTCGCTGGGAACACGGGCTCACTGCAGCGTAGTCGCTTCGCGGCCCAAAAATCCTGCTGGATTTCGGTCCCGCCCATCGACGGACCGTCGAGTGGCGGAGCGCGCCCGCCGCGGCCGTCTTCCGTCGGCTTGCGCTAATGCGGCGTCTGTGAAAGGGTTCCGCGCCTCTTTACCCCACCCGGGGGCTTTTCCGGGCTCCGAAAATCGAAGCACAATGAGCAAGGGTGACCTTCTCGAGATGGAGGGCGTCATTCAAGACGCACTCGGCGGTGGTCAGTACACCATCAAGGTGGACCAGGGCGGCGCGATGGTGCGCGCACAGCTCTCGGGCCGCATGCGGCGCCACCATATCCGCGTTCTTCCGGGCGATCGCGTACGGGTTGCCGTATCGCCGTACGATCTCTCGCACGGTCTCATCGTCTACCGCGGAAAGTAACGGTCGCCGTGGGCGGATGACGCTCTCGGCGTGGTTCCGGCGGGGTGGGCGACCGCTCGCGGCGGCAGCGGTGCTCGTCGCGTTCGCCGGCTGCGACAAGACGCGCGTCGAATCGCACGCGACGGCGGGCGCGATCTCCGGCGCGGTGACCGAGGTGGCGCCGCCGCGCGCGCTTTACGTCCCGGACGCGTCGCTGTCAGTGCCCGCCGCGTCGCTCCCGACGATCGCGCCGGCGTTCGTCCCGAAGCCCATCAACGTCGGTTCTCGCGGCTGCCCGCCGGAGATGGTGTCGGTACGCGGTCGCTATTGCGTGGACCGTTTCGAAGCGACGCTCGTCGACGCCGTCACCGACAACCCGTTGTCGCCTTACTACTCGCCGAATGCGAGCGTGACGCGACGCGAGTTTCGGTTCTGGACCGACGGTCGCGCCGATCTGCCGACCGCCGAAGGACGCGCGATGGACATCCCCGCGCCGCCCGAGTGGGAGCTCGCCGCGACGGCGTTCGAGCCGAAGGCCGTCGTCTCGCCGGGCGCGATCCCGAACGGCTACATGAGCGGCGTCCTCGCGGAGCGCGCGTGTATGAACGCCGGCAAACGCCTGTGCACGAGCGAAGAATGGGTCGTCGCGTGTCGCGGCGAACAGAACCGAAAATTTCCGTACGGCGACGTGTACGAAGACGGACGCTGCAACGTCTGTCGCGCGACGCACCCCGCGCGGGTGCTTCACGGCAACGCCTCGCTCGGCCACCTCGACCCGCGGCTCAACGAGGTCGTCGAGGACGAGCACGGTCCGCTGCTCCGCGAAGTCGGGACGACGCCGAGCTGCAAGAGCGACTGGGACGGCGACGCCATCTACGACATGGTCGGCAATCTCGACGAATGGATCGACGACCCCGACGGCACGTTCCTCGGCGGGTTCTATTCGCGCGCCACGCACGAAGGGTGCGACTCGCGAATCGAAGTGCACTCGTACGACTACTTCGACTATTCGCTCGGCGTGCGCTGTTGCAAATCCCTTTAGGGTAGGGGTAGCGCCAAGGCTAGGGTCAAAGGGGCGAGCGCGCGGCCTACGCGGGGTTGGGGCGCTTGCGATTTTGCGGTACCGTCGCGGAGCATGAGCGAGGCCGTTCGAACTTCCGAGTCGTCGCGCTGGCAGCTCGTCACCGCCGACATCGGCGGCCTCTCGGCGTTCGCGCTCGACGACGGTGCGCGACTCGGCGACGCGCTCCGCGCGGTCCACGGCGTGGAGGGCGGCGCCGCGACGTGGCTCGAACACCGCTACGCGCTGCGCGGCGTGAGCCTGGTCGGAAGCGGCTCTCGTTTTCGTCTGGTCGTGCACACCTGGCCGGAGCACGGCATGGCGACGCTCGATCTCTCGTCGCCGGAAAGCTCGGCCACCGAGCAGCTCCGTCGTTACGTCGACGCGGTCGTCGCGTTCGCGGGTGGCGACGGCGCTCAGCGCGCGCGCTTCAAGAGCGCGGGCGGCCGATGATGACGGCTCTCGGTGTCGCCGCGATGAAGCACGCTGTCTCTTAGCTCGGCGGCGCCGAAGTGCCGGAGCACGAACCGTCGAGCAGCCTCGAAGTCGATCGGCCGGCAACAGAACACGTCGATGTGCGCCGCGCCGTCCGCCGGAAAGCAGTGGCAGCTCGCGTGGCTCTCGGCGAGGAGCACGACGCCGGCGATCGTCGTGATGCCGTCTTCGCGATGTTCGGAGAGCTGCGGTTCACCGAGCCGTCGCAGATGCAAACGCGACGGCATTTCGATAAGCGCGTCGCGAACGCCGTCAGGAGTCAGCCGAAGGGGATCGCAACCGAGCGCGTCGGCGACCCAATGCATTCCCAGCACGATTCAGTTCCTAGCAGGCGTTATCGCCCGCGCGAAAGAAAACGAGACCCGTCCGCGATCATCGCTGCGAGTCCCACACACTGCGGGGCAGGCCGCCCTACTCGCTCGAGCCGGGCTTCGAGACCGCGTTCGTCGTGAGTCACCGCGCCTCAGTGAGTCGAGTGAACGGTCGCCGCCACGCCGGTCCGTCGTGGCGTTCCGTCCTCACCGGGCGGCCCACTCGAACATCGTCGTGTGAAAGTGGCGCGAATGTAGGCGCCTCTCCTACCATTGCTCTCATGCTTCGTTTTCAACGAACGACGACCGGACCCCGACGAGATCGCGGAGCCCGCGGCGCGTCGTGCTTGCCCTCAAAAACGGTAATTTTTGCCTACTTTTTCGCGGTTTTCAGCGCCGTCGGGTGCGGCAGTTCCGCCGATCGCGCCCTCCAGGGGCGCTGGTTCGGTGACAGCGTCGAAAACTTCGACCCCGCCGACGTCGCGTCGGCGACCGGCTGGGCGAAAGGCGCGAGCCTCGAATTTTCGAGCGGCGTGCTGACCGTCGCGATTCCCGCCGAAGATCCGCGGAAAGGTCACTACGAGGTGGAGTCGGCCCATGACGGCGACCTCGTCGTGGCCGTTCGCGACGACCACGGCACCGTGGACCGCACGCGGCTCACGCTCGACGGTGACCGCTTCTTGAAGTGGCACGTCGACGACCGCAAGGTCATCGTCCTCCGCCGCGAAGACTGAGCGAAGCTATCTCGTAAACCTGGGCGGCGTGACGGGGTGCTCGCTACGGTTTCTGAGATAGCTTTTTCGGTTCAGTGATCGAGCTGAAGGCCCTGTTCGATCACGAAGGCGTCGTCCGACGGCGGGAACACGATCCGCGCGAGCACCGCGTCGGCGCAACGCCGGACCGCGGGCGAAAGCGGCGGCGCAAAGCTCGCCTGCTCGACGTGACCGTTCGCGAGCACGTGCACGGCCATGCGGGTTTCGACGCTCACTCGCAGATCGCCGCGCGACACCGCGCTCACCGCGAGGCAGGCTCGGATCCCGTCGGTCATGGTGCGCTCGGCGTCTTCCTTGGCCTTCTCCTCGGGCGACACGTCTTCGGCGGGCGCGGTCCCCGCCTTCGCCGCATCTTTCGCGGGTGGTGCGGACGAGCTTTCGCCTTGCCTCGCCGTAGGTCGTGGCGACGTTGGTGGGGTATCGAGGCGCAGCCCGTCGAGACTCAAGGTCGCGTTGCTCGGCGCGAACAGCTCGATTTCGGGGCCGCCGACGGGCCCGACGGCGATGACGCCTTCGGCGAGCTCGACGTGGACCGTCGTCCCCAGGCGATCGACGCGAAAGCGCGTGCCGTGGACGGCGATTCGGGTTTTCTCGACGCGCACGACGAACGACTCGGGCCGCGGGCTCTTCACGACGTGCGCGGACACCGATCCCTCGTTCAGCGCGACGGTAATGACGTCACCGGTCGATTCGACGAGCGCGCTGCTCTTCGGGGCGAGCGTCCAGGTGGCCCGCTCGCGGTGCTCCACGACGACCTCGCGATCATCGCTCGCCACGACCGCACCCGTGCCGATCGCATCGCCGTCGAGCCAATGCGGCAATTCGGCGGGCGCCGTTAGCTTCGCCGTTTCTAGCGGGGCGACGGGAGCGCTCACGTGGCTTTCGTGGACCCACAAGAGAGCGCCCGCGACGAGCGCCGCGGCGGCGAGTACGGCCACCCATCGACCGGACGTCGCGCGCTCGCGCATCATGGATATCGGTCCACCCTGAACGCGACGCATCAAGGTCGCCTCGACCGTGTCCCACTCTATTTGTTGGGGGGTGGTCTCGGCCTTGGTCTCGTCGACGAGCTCGTCGAGTGCTTTCTCGAGGCGTTCTTCCGGAGTCACGTCGTCTCCCGGCGCGCGTTCGCCGCGAGGGGTGGTCGCTCGGACTCGAGCCCGTTCACGACGTCGGACAAGGTCGGATCATCGCCGAGGAGCCCCATCACTTCGCGTCTGGCGTAGAACAACCGCGTCCGAACAGTGAGCACCGGCGCGCCGACGATCGCGGCGATTTCGGCGGGGCTCAGGCCTTCGACTTCGTGGAGCACGAACACGGTGCGCTTCTTCTCGCTCAGCTGATCGACGATGCGCTGGAACGCGTCGACGCGCCGTCGCCTCGCCACCTGCTCGTCGGGCAAGAGGCGCGGATCACGCGGGGGCGACGCGGTCTCGTCACCGACGAGCTGCGGTCGGCTCTTCGCCGCCCTCCGGTGCATGAGCACCACGTTCACCGTCAGCCGGTAGAGCCAGGTCGAAAATCGCGCGTCGCCGCGGAAATCACCGACGCTGCGATGCACTTGCAAGAAGACCTCTTGCACCAGATCTTCGAGATCGGAGCGCGACCCGTTCATGCGGAACACCAGGCGCGCCACCTCGTCGCGATGCGCCCGGAACAACCTGCAGAACGCTTCCGAATCTCCCGCGCGACACCGCGCCACGAGATCCTGAACGTCGTCCGACACGACCGAGATCCTAACCGGTGCCTTCACCGCTTGCCTGAGCGAAGTGGATCCGTCGCTCGGCCAGGGATGTACCGACAAGGTCGCAGCACCAGGCATCGAGACGATTCGATGCCTGCGCCGCCTGGGCTGTTCAAAAACGCCTCAGAACAGCGCGCGAAGGTCGATCAGATCCTTCTTCTTCTGTTCCATGATGCGGTTCACGGCGCGCAACAGACGAGTCTTCGCGGCACCGGTCACGGCCTTCCCCTCGACCGCTTTCTTCAGCAACTGCGGGGTGATGGGCCGCCCCGTGCGGCGCTTCGGGGCCCCCGGCTCCGGCGGCGGCGCCTTCACGTCCGAGGCCCGCGCGAGGCGCTTCTTCAGCCGCGCTGCACGGTCTTCCGGACGCATCGTCTCGAGCTTCCTCGAGGCGAACGCGACGCGGCGCGGGTCGATCTTCTGACTCTCCAAAAACTCAGCGAATTTCGATGCCATGGCTAAATGAAGCGCTCGGGGTCGGGCGAACGCGGGCGGACCCTAGCACACCATCTTTCCGATTTCAGACTCCGTTCGCTTGCTCCCGCCCGGCCGCGAGCGGAGGGTCGCACCATGACCCACTCGAAGGCGCCAGTGGATCCGCGCGTCGCCGAAGCGGTTGCCGCGGTGCGTGCGCGGGTCGACCTCGCGCCGTCGCTCGGCGTCGTGCTCGGCTCGGGCCTCGGCGCGTTTGCCGATTCACTCGCAGGCACGCAAAAGCTCGCCGCTTCCGATGTGCCTCACCTGCATCCGACGACCGTCGAGGGCCATTCGGGCACGCTCAGTTTCGGCAGCCTCGGCGGCGCATCGATCGCCTGCCTCGCCGGTCGAGTGCACCTTTATGAAGGGCATCCGGTGGCCGACGTCGTGTTCGGCGTGCGAGTGCTCGCCGGGCTCGGTTGTCGGGCGGTGCTGCTCACCAACGCAGCGGGCGGCATCCGTGCAGGTCTCACCCCGGGTTCGTTCCTCTTGCTCCGCGATCACTTGAACCTGACCGGCCAGAACCCCTTGGTCTCCCCCGTGCACCCGTTCGTCGACATGAGTCACGCCTACGACGACGATCTCGCCCGCGCCGCGCGCGGTGCGGCGCGCGACGCCGGCATCCCCCTTCAAGAAGGCGTGTACGCGGGCCTCCTCGGCCCGAGCTACGAAACGCCCGCGGAGATTCGCATGCTCCGCACGCTCGGCGCCGACGCGGTCGGCATGAGCACCGTCCTCGAAGTCATCGCCTTGCGCGAGCTCGGCGTTCGCGTGGGCGCGATCAGCTGCATCACCAACCTCGCCGCCGGCCTGTCCGACGCGGTGCTCGATCACGGCGACGTTCAGCGCACCGCCGAGCGCACGCGCGTCGCATTCGAGAAACTGCTCACGCGCTGGGTGCTCCTCACCGGGCGCGTGCTCGAGCAGAAGGATTGAAATGTCGGAGCCGACCGTCGACCGGTTGATCGAGTCCGCCCGTGCCGTTCACGATTTTGCTTATGCGCCCTACTCGAAGTTCCGCGTCGGCGCTGCGGTGCTGACCGACACGGGCAAGGTGTTCGTCGGGTGCAACGTCGAGAACGCGAGCTACGGCGCGACGCTTTGCGCCGAGCGCTCGGCGCTGGCGAACATGATCGCCAACGGTGAACGGCGCGCGGTCGCGGTCGCGATCTTCGTCGATGCCGCCGAGCCGGCGATGCCCTGCGGGATCTGCCGGCAATGGCTCGCCGAGCTCGGCCCCGACGCGCTCGTCATTTCGGCGACGCCGAACGCGACGAAGCGCTCGACGATGCACGAGCTCTTGCCGGACCCATTCGTGTTCCGCCCCTGATTTGCCCGATCTAGCGCCCGAGGCGCATCGCCGGGACGCGACGTCAGGTTACCCGGGTCGGCGCGGCGGTTCGGTCCTGCTTGAACGTCGGGACGAGGACGAGCGCGCCCATTCCGGCGAGCACGATGAGCACCACGAACACCGCGTGCCAGCCGTACTTCTCGCTGACCCAGGCGTTGAGCGCCCCTTGGAGGATCGCGCCCACCGAACCGATACCGTTCACGAGTCCGGTCGCGGTCGCTGCCGCGTACTCACCGCCGGCATCTTGCGCCGCGGCGCCCGACAAGAGCGAATCCGGGCCGTACAAGCACACGCCGACCAAGGTGAGCCCCGCCACGTTCGCCCACGGCCCGAGCGCGGCGACTTGCGTGTAGAGCACCAGCATGCCGGTCAGACCGACGAGCATCACGGCGGAGAGCAGCGAGCGCGACACGCCGCGGAATCGATCCGAGAAGAGACCCGCGCCGACCACGCCGAACACGCCCCCCACCTCGAACGCCGTGGAGAGATAGCCCGCGCGATCCGGCGCGTACCCCAGCGAGTCCGCCAGATAGTAGGGAAGCCAGAACAAGAAGCTGTAACGGATCAACTTGATCGCGAAGTAGCTGAGCCCGAAACACCACAGCAGGGGCGATCTCAGCGTGGCGCGGATCGCGGCGCGGCGTAGCGCATCGTCCGCTCGGACCTCGCCGCTCGGCCCTCGCTCCGGTGCGCCGGGTCCGGGCGCGAGCGTCGAAAGCACCAGGGCGCCGATCGCGGCGAGCACCAGCGCCGGAACGAAGAACGCCGCGCGCCAGCCGAAGCGCAGCAGGTACGCCGCGCCGACGGCGGCACCGATGCCGCCGAATTGGTAACACGTCGCCCAGAGCGCCATCACTCGACGTCGATTGTCGTCGGTCGTCCACTCTGCCATGGCTCGCGTCGTGGCCGGCCATCCCGCCGATTGCGCGAGGCCGTTCACGGCGAAGGCGACGCCGAGCACGAGCGCCGTCTTCCCCGCGCCGAAGCACGCGCACATCGCCGCCGAGAGCAATAATCCGCCGCCGAGCAGGCGCCGCGCGCCGATCCGATCGCCGAGCGCGCCGCTCCAGAACTGGCCGAGCGCGTAGAACGCGAGGTAACCGGTGTCGATCGCTGCGAGCGCACCACGGCCTACGCCGAGCTCGCGCTCGATCACTTTTTTCGCGACGCCGAACCCTTTCCGACCGAGATACGACGTTGCGTACGCGACCCAGGTCACCGCCCACGCGGTGCGACGGTTCCGTCCTTCGGCGTCGCCGGGCTGCATGCGTCACGCGACCGTAACACCACGGCGTCGTGCCCGGCCGCTCGACCGCGCCGGCAAACGGTGACAAACGAGTGACGTGCGCGTCGTTTCCCTCACTTGCTCGAACACCGAGATCGTCTGGGCGCTCGGGAGGTCGGACACCTTGGTCGGCGTGGACGATCACTCGGACTTTCCCGTCGACGTCGTGTCGCGCCTGCCGCGCGTCGGACCCGATCTCGACATCGACGTCGAGAAGGTCGCGCGGCTGTCGCCGGATCTGGTGCTCGCGTCGCTCACCGTGCCCGGCCACGAGCGCATCGTCGAGCGCCTCGAGCGTGCCAAGTTGCCGTTCGTCGCCACCGAACCGGTCAGCGTCGCCGACGTCTACGACGACGTGCGTCGCGTCGGTGCGCTCCTCGGTGCGACCGCGCGCGCCGAAGTCGTCATCGACGACATGCGCGCCGAGCTCGACGCCCCCGCCGAAGACGCGGGCGCTCGCGGGCGCCCCGCGGTTTTGGTCGAATGGTGGCCGAAGCCGGTCATCGTGCCGGGGAAGCTGTCCTGGGTGAGTCAGATGCTCGCCGTCGCCGGAGGGAGCAATCCGCTCGACGGTGAGCTCGTGAAGAGCCGTCCGATCACCGACGACGAAGCGCGCGCCATCAACCCCGACGCGATCGTCATCGCGTGGTGCGGCGTTCCGACGGCGAAGTATCGACCGGAAATCGTGCGGCGCCGCCCCGCGTGGCGCAGCCTGCGCGCAGTCGAGGAAAACCGGATCTACCCGGTGCCCGAAGCGTATCTGGGACGACCCGGTCCGCGGCTCGTCGAAGGCGTGCGCGCGTTTCGGAAAATCGTCGCGGAGTGCGCGCGCGGTCGATGACTCGCTGAGCGACGCGGCGCGCGCGTCTTTTCGAGGGCGTGGAAACGGCCGCTACGAGAGCGGCCGGCCTTCGACTTCGTCGATTTGCGCGAGCGCGACTGCGAGCGCGTCCTTCGCGCGCTCGAGCGACGCGCGATCGTCGGTCCACTTCGTGACGGCGCGTTCGCTCTTTGCCTGCTCGGCGAGCACGGCGCTCCGCGCGTCCGACGTTTCGTGGCGAGAGGCGTCGAGATCGGCGGAAATGCCGAGCAGTTTGGCTTCCCGCTGCGCGACGTCGGAGCGAGCGATTTGCAGATCGCGGTCGCGATCGCTCAGCGCCGACTCGAGCCACGCGATGCGCTCGTCGCGCGTGCGCTCGGCCTCGGCTTTGTCGCCGAGGAGCCGCTCGTACGCCGCTCTCTGCTCCGAGAGGTCGCCGCGCGTCTTGTCGTGCTCGGTGTCGCGTGCGGCGAGCGCCGCGCGATGATCCCGCGTGAGCGCCTCTTCGACCTGCTTCTTGTCTTCGGTGGCGCGCTCGACTTCGAGGAGAAGCTGGGTCTGCTCCGCCTTGAATCGGTTCATCGCGTCTTCGTTCGCGCGATACAACGTCGAGAGCTTGCTCTCGTGGTCTTCCTTGAGCGCGCTCTCCTTTTGACTCACCGCGGTGGCGAGCTCGCTTGCGGCGCGGTCCGTGAGCTCGGCGACGAGGCGTTCTCGCTCGGCGTCGGCGTCGCTCTTGGCCGCCGCTGCGGCGCGCTGGGCTTCTTCGCGCCCGCGATCGTCGGCGGCTTGCACCGACGCGGCGCGGATCTCTTCCGCCCGCGCAAGCGCTTCGGCGTGCTCGACTCGGAGCGCGTTTTCGCGCGCGTCTTGCGCGCCCATCTCGTCGGCGAGCCTCAGCTTCGTTTCGCCGAGCTCCGCCGCGCGCGCATCGAGCTCGACACTGAGCTTCTCCGCCTTGCGCTTGAAATCGTCGGCGCGCTTCGCCGCTTGTTCCTTGTCCGCTTTCGCGCCGTCCATTTGGCGGACGGTTTCGCTGAGCACCTTGTCGAACTCGGCGAGCCGATCGTTCAGATCCGCCTTTTCGCGCTCGAAGGCGAGATTGGTATCGCGGAGCCCGAGGAGCTCTTTCTCGCGGTGCGTGATCTGATCGCGAAGGTCGAGGAGCTCCTTGTCCTTCTTGTTCAGCGCTTCGCGGAGGTCGAGAAATTCGCGCGCCGACCCCGCGCCCTTCGCGCCGCTCGCGAGCTTCGCCTTCGTCTCGGTGAGCTCGCGCGTGAGACGCTGCACTTCGGCGTCCTTCGAGGCTTCGCGATGCACGGCGTCCTCGAACGCCAGCGTGCGCGACTCGGCCTCGCGGAGCTGCTTCTCCAGCTCGCGAACGCGTTCCGTCTTCGTGAGGAGATCGTCGCGCAGCGATTGGTCGATGCTGTCCGGGCGCGGACGCGGCGGAATCGACGCGGCGCGCGCGACGAAATCCGTCGGGGGGGATGACACCCTCGGCGCGATCTCGGGCGGCAGTGACGGGAGTTTGGGCGCGGGTTCGGCCGGAGATCCGGCGCTGGGGGCGAGCCCCCCAGTCTCGTCGGTCGGCGGCACGGCTTCCGACGGAGCCTGCGAGATCGGCGCGGCGCGGGGCTCGTCCATCATCGCGCCGAACGCGGACTCGGCGAACGCGTCGACTTCGTCGTCCACGGCGCTGCTCGAGTCGGAATGACTCCTCGGGTGTTCGACGGGACTCGTCGCGACGATTTCCGTCGTGGGGTCGAACGCAGGGGCTTCCAGCGGCGTCTCTTCAGGGAGCGCGCTCTCTTGCGTCTCTTCGAAGTCGATGTCGTCGTCGATGACGATGTCTTCGAGACCACCCCCGCCGTTCGTCTCGCCGATGGGCACGAGCCGGCTCAAGCGCGGCAGAAGATCCGTAAACCCGATGGGTTTGTGGACGTAGTCCTCGGCGTGCGTCCGGAGCCGCCGATGCTGTTCGAACGTCTCTTCGGTCGAATCGCTGCTCAAGATGACCAGCGGGATCTCCTTGAGAGCCGGGTCGCGCTTCAACTTGTTGCAGACCGAAAACCCATTCATCCGGGGCAGCTCGATCGTGAGCAGGATGAGGTCCGGCTTGTCGTTGGCCGCGGTCTGCAGACCGACGCTCGCGTCGTCGACGACGGTCACGCTGCAGCCCCGTTGCTCGAGCTCGGCCTTGAGCTCGCCCGCGAATACGGAGTCGCTTTCGAAGACCAGTACGTTCGGCATGGAGGGACTCGGAAGGCGGGACGGACCGAGACGAGTCGGCCTGTCCCGAACGTAACCAGATTACGATAACTTCAGGCCGCGCTGCGCCTTTTCGTCGTGTCCGCTCGTCCCGCTACGTGCTGAAAGGACTTCGATAACTCGCCGGAGCGAGACCCCACGAAGACGCAGCCCGACGAGCGCGTGATAAATCAAATCGGCAGCTTCGCTCGCGACGCGTTCATCGGTTTCGTGCTCGAGCGCGTCGGCGAATTCAGCGGCTTCTTCGAGTATTTTTGCTCGAATTTTGGGCGCTCCGCCGTCGAGGAGGCTCTTCGTGTAGCTCGCCTTGGCGTTGCTCGAGGCGCGCGCGACGAGTTCGGCCTCGAGCTCGTCGAGAAACGGAGCTGCCTCGCGCGGGACGTCGGTGAGCGTCCCATCCGCGCCCACACGGCGGAAGAAGCACGTGGGCCGGCCGGTATGGCATGAGGGCCCGCGCGGCTCGACGAGGAGGAGCAACGTATCGGCGTCGCAGTCCGCATACACCGCGTGCACCACGAGGACGTGTCCGCTCGTCTCGCCTTTTTCCCAGAGCTTCTGTCGCGACCGGCTGAAGAACGTCGCGCGACCGGTCTCGAGCGTCTGCGCGAGCGCTTCGCGGTTCATCCAGGCGACCATTCGGACTTGGCCCGTCAGTCGATCTTGCGCGACCGCCGCCACCAGCCCCTGCTCGTTGAACGCGATGCCTTCGGACACGGAACGGAGCCTAGTACAGACGGCAATCCCTGGGTGCTAGCCCCCACACCTACCCCGGATCTGGGGGCCGACGGCCCGCAAGTCGAACAGAAAGTCTTATGATTTCAATATACTCGGCATTGGCCCGGCTCGTGCTCTAGCAGTGAAGGCACCCATGTCGCGCCGGAGGAAAATCATGCCCCGCCAGCTCACCGCTCGTTCCGTTCTCGGACCGCTGCTCTTGCCTGCGTCGCTCGCTCTGGCGGCGCCGCTCGCCGGCTGCACCTCGAACAGCCCGCAGGACCCGAACGAGCAGAGCGGCTTTCAGCAGATCGTCTACGCCGTCCGGCAGACCACGGTCGCCGACGGCAAGACCGTCGATATCCACGTCGCCGACGGGATGGGGCAGGTGATGGATTACGGGCGCTACGTTCCGGGCGCGCGCATCGAGCTGCGCAATCTGACCACCGGAGCGGTCGAAAATATCATCGAGGGCGACCGTTACAAGACGGCGGACGTCGAGGGCCTCGACCTCAGCTTCGACGCGACGAAGGTCGTGTTCGCGATGAAGCTCGACGACACGGACAACTACCACATCTACACGGCGAACCTCGCGAAGAGCGGCGACGGGTCGAACCCGTACGGCATCCGCGAGCTCACCGCCGGCGCCTACGACGATCTCACGCCGGTGTGGGTCGCCGGGGGCCGCATCGCGTTCATCACCAACCAGAGCTACGCCGAGTTCACCGCGATGGGAACCCGCGCCGACGAGTACAACCACGCCGCGCGCGTCACGCAGATCGGCACCGTCACCGAGGTCGGCGGCGACGCCGATCGAAAGCTCTGCTCGCAGAACCTCTCGCACGTCTTCAACCTGTTCCACCTGCAGAGCGGCCAGATCGGCTACTCGCGATGGGAGCATCTCGAGAACGTGAACGACTCGAAGCTCTTCGCGATGAACCCTGATTGCACGCAGATGGTCGCGCTCGCCGGTCAGCACGGCGGCAAGCCGTCGAACTCGCTCGTGCAGACGACCGAGACCTTGCAGCAAAACGTGTTCGTCTCGGTCGGCACGAGCCGCGAAAAGACGATCCAGGCGGGCGCTTTGATTCAAATCGACGCCCGCGACGCGGCCGGCGACAACCGTCACGACGAAGAGCGCGCCACGTACTCGGTGCTCACTCCCGGCGTCCCGACCGACGACAGCGACTCGGCCGTCGGTCGCTACCGCTCGCCGCACGTGCTCCCCGACGGCCGCATCTTGGTGTCGTGGGCCGACGGCTACGTGAGCGACATCAACGAGCTCTCGATGACGCCGCCCGATTTCGGCATCTATATCTACGACACCAAGACGCACGCGAATCAGCTCGTCTACAACGACGAGAGCACGTGGGAGCTCTACGCGCAGGCCGTCGCGCCGACCAAGACCCCGCCGATCCTCACATCGGTGTCGACCTTGCAGGACGCGACCGTCCCGCTCACCATCGGGTCGATCGACGTCCGCCAGACGACGCTCACGTCGCTCTTCGGCGAGAGCGTGCACGGCGCTCAATTCGGAACGGGCACGCCGACCGAGGACGCGCTGAAGCAAGCCGTCGCGGTGCGCATCATCGAAGGGTTCTCGAGCGAATCCGCGCCGAACGTGACGATGTTCGGGTTGACGATGGCGGAGGGCGCGGCCGTCCTCGGCGAAGCCCCGGTGCAAGCCGACGGATCGTGGCGCGCAAAAGTGCCGCCCTTCATTCCGATGCATCTCCAGCCGGTCGACGAATTCGACATGGCGATCCGCAGTCAGACCTTGTGGATGCAAGGGCTCCCCGGTGAAAGCCGGATCTGCGGCGGCTGCCATGAGTCGCGCACGGCGCCGAACAATCCGACGATGCAGCAACTCCCGCTCGCCGCGGCGACGCCTTCGACGTTCATGGAGCCCATCGCGGCACGCACGGAGTACCCGTGGCAGGTGAACACGCAGTACCCGGGGACGCTCGCGCCGACGTCGCTCGAAGTGCAGAGCATCTTCAGGAACAAGTGCGTGAGCTGCCACAACGACACTCAGAACGGCAGCGACGCGCAGGAATTCTACCAGGTCACGATGAACAACGAGACCACCGGCAAGGCGACGACCTACAAGATTGCCCGGTTCGACCTGAGCGAGACGCCGGTCACCGTCGTTTACGACAAGCGCGCCGCGACGTACCCGATGTCGTACGTGTCGATCTTCTACCCCGCGACGCTCCAGATGATGGCGGAGATGGGAACGAAGGTCGTCGGAACGGTGCCGCCCGAGTGGGGCATCCCGAGCGACTCGCGTAACAGCAAGATGATCGAGAAGCTCAACGTCGTGAGCACGATCGATTCGTCGAAGACGGCGTGGCCCCTCGGTCAGCCCTTCTCGGACACCAACATCCACGGCGCGAGCCGCACGATGCACCCCGACGACGTCGGTGTGACGCTGACGACCGACGAGCGACAGGCGCTGATTCGCGCCTTCGACATGGGCGGTCAGTTCTATTCGCGCCAGAACACCGGTTTCAAACCCGACACCGTCGCCGCCGCGGCCGGTCAGATGTACCAGAACTGAGGAGCGAGCCATGAAGACCATCCTTCGAAGCCTCACGGTCACCACCATCGCCTCCGCTCTCGGCGTGCTCGTCGCGCAAGCCGGCGTCGCGGACACGGGAACGAGCGCCGGCTCGAACGTCTACGCGGGTCGCTCGAGCGTCTATCAGGACCTGCAAGTGAACTCGCTCGAGTCGCTGACTACACCCGACCACATCATGGAGGTCGCGCAGGGCGGCACCGCGCCGACGGAGATCTGGCGAGCGCTCGAGCACGGCGAGAAGGTCGAGTGCCTCGACTGCATCCCCGCCGTTTCGAACCTGCTCTACGACGGCAACGCGAAGACCCGCGAGATCAGCGCGTGGTGGCTCCGCCGCAGGATCTTCGGGGTGTTTGGCCCGGGAGAGGTGTACTCCCAGGTGCTCTCCACACTCACGACCGATACGTCGGAAACGCGGCGCGCCTACGCCGCGTCGGCGCTCGGTGAATTCTTGCTCGGCGCGGGTGTGGCTCCCGTCGCGACCGCCGCGGTGACCGATACGTCGGCGCTGGTCCGCACCAACGCCGTCGCGGCGCTCGAGCGGCTCAACAACGAGGGCCCGAACGGCGAGCTCGGCAAGGCGCTCTCCGATTCGTCGTCCGACGTGCGGCTCGCCGCGCTCCACGCTTCGGTAAGAATCAACGTGTTTTCCGGCATCGCGTCGATCGCGTCGCTGCTCAGCGATCCCGTTCCGGAAGTGCGACGTCGCGCCGCGGAAGTGCTCGGCGTCTTCCGTTCGAGCGACGCCGTGGTGGGGTTGATCGCGCTCACGTCGCCGAACCAAGAGGCGGATCCGCGCGTGCGCACGGCCGCCGTCGCCGCGCTCGGCAAGATCGCCGATCCGAGCGCACAGGGTGCGGTCCAAGCGGCAACGACGGATCCGGACGCGCTCGTGCAATCCGTCGCGACCATCGCGCTTCGTCGTCTCTGATCTTCGAAACGCACGCCTGCGGCGCCTCGGCCGTTCGGCCCCGGCGACCATCGCTGATCGCGGTGTCAGTGCCACGTTCTTCTCGACCGGTTGCCCCCGGCGCCCGTAATATGGAACTCGTGAAGGACTCTCGCCCTTCGGTCGCGCGCGCGTTCGGCCTCCTCGCGTTCGCGATGGTGCTCCTCACCGGCTGTCAGGGGCCGAAGTACCAAGCGACGTCGACGTTCTACGATCGCAACATCGGGCCCATTTTGAAGCAGTCCTGCGCGGACAGCCCGACGCAGTCCGGGTGTCACGTCGCGCAAAACGATCGCGGCAACGCCTTCGGCAACCTGAACGTCACGAGCTACGACACGCTCATCAAGCGGCACGACCTCCTGGTCACGTACGGCCCCTACGATCTGCCGGCGTTGATCGTGAAGGCGCTGAAGCCGTTCCAGGTTCGACTCACGACGTGGGACTCGGCGGATCCGACCATCATCACGACGGACATCCCGCACGCCGGCGGCACGTTGCTCGACGTGACGAGCACGTCGTACTTGCAGCTCCTCCAGTGGATCGAGCGCGGCGCGACCGAAAATGACGCGCTTTTGCCACCGGTCGATCTCGGCCGCACGCCGTGCAGCGACGTGCTCGGTACCGATCCGGAGTTCGACCCGACGGCGGATCCGACGACGCCGGACTACCCGCTGTTCGTCGGCACCACCGCGCTTCCCGGCAACGGCGTGAACGGTGTGCTCGCGCAAAACTGTGCGGCGGGCAATTGCCACGGCTCTCCGGCGAACGAGCTCTACCTGACTTGCGGCACGACGCCCGAAGAGGCGCGCTGGAACTATTTCGTCGCCGGCGATTACGTCTCGGTCGACCCGGCCGCGAGTGAGATTTTGCGACGACCGCTCGCGACGGCCGCTGGCGGCGTCTATCACGAGGGCGGCGGCGTGTTCATGTCGCTCACCGATCCCGGTTACCTCGCGATTCAAAATTGGGCGAAGGTCAAAGGTGGGCCGACGGACGTCCCGACCGATCCCGGCTTCTTGTTTTTTGCTCATCGCGTGCAACCGATGCTCGTCAAGAAGGGCTGCATGCTCCTTGGCTGTCATTCGCCGGCCATGGGCCACGACTACCGGCTCCGCGCGGGCAGCGGCGGTAACTTCGGCCTGCCGACGACGCGCCGGAACTACGACCTCACGATCAACCAGATCGCGCTCGAGTCACCGGACCCCAACGTCAGCCGCATCATTCGAAAGAACGTCGCGCCGCCGATCGCCGACAGCCCGGTGCCGCAGACCGCGCACGGCATCCTTCATCGCGGCAACTCGCTGTTCGGACAGATTCGCGACGACTGCGACGACGACGCTGCCGCGAACGGCGATCTCGATTCGCAGGATCCTTATTGCGTGATCATCCACTG
>DATBBD010000105.1:0-2085 GCA_036271175.1 Polyangiaceae bacterium
CGCCTCATGACTCAGCAGAAACCGATTCGCGTCGGCTCGCTCGTCGTCTTCGCACGGGGACCGGATCTCGCGGGGCGCGTCTCCGAAGACAAGATGACCGACGCGATCGAAGACTCGGATGACCTCGTCTATGCCGTCGACGTCAAAGACGGGCCCGGTTTCCACGCCTCGCGCCTCGGCCGTGCGGGCACCTTCACGGCCGACACGATCGCGACGATCGACGTCACGCTCGAGCACGCCGGCGAGGCGCTCGCCTCCGCGGTGAACGGCTACTACCTCCTCTCGTATTGCTCCCCCGCGCGCGCGGGCGATCGGCACTTCCGCGTCAAGGTGACGACGACGGACGAAAAGGGGCAAGACGTGTACGGCACGCTCGCCTCGGACTTCGACGCGACCGGCTTCACGTCGGGCTGCGATCCGACGGCGCGCCCGCGCTTCGTGATTCGTCCGAAGCCCGATGCGAAGCGGCACGACGACAAGGACGACGATCATCCGAAGCACGACGCTTCGCCCGCGACGACCCACGGCACGGAGCCCGCGGCGAAGGCCCCCGGCGACGACGAGGGCGACGCGGTCGTCCCCCCGCCGGCGAAGCCCGGCTACGCGCAGTGAGCCCTGCCGACCGATCCGTCGAGGTCGTCGAGAGCGAGCGCGTCGTAGCGCGCGGAACGTCCCGCACGACGTGGTTCGTGCGACGCGAAGACGAGTGGGTGAACGTGGCGCAATGGCCCGGCGCCGTCGCGGAGGCGCGGAACGCCGGTCCGGGAACCGTCTGGGAGCGCGCGGTCCGCGTCGCGGTGCCGGCCGGCACCGAGCTCCTTCGCGTGGAGACCGCGCCACGCGCGGATACGCGACAAGATCCGATGAAGTACCTGCGCGGCAGCTCGAAGGGCCGGCCGACCACGTCTCGACGAACGACGTTCCGCGTGAAGCGCGACGGCTCGCTCGAGCGAGCCCCGAACCACGCGCCATCGCGCGACAGCTAGTACTAGCGCGTTAGCGCGTGATGGCCCGAGTCGGAGGCGTCGCGACGGCGCCGGTCAGCCATTTCGCGGTGTGAACGATGTCGGCGAGGTTCCCCGCGGCGAGCCCCACGTCGCCGCCCTGGTCCACGAAGTGTCTGCGGCGTTCGGCGCTCCGGCTGAGCCCTACGATGGAAAGCGCTTGAGTCGTCGGCCGGCCGCGAAGCGCCGCGAGCAGCTCGCACGTGTGCTCGAGATCGTGCGAATCGATCTCGAGCACGAACACCTCGTAGTATCCGGTCGCGACTTCGAGCGCGGGAGCGAACAGACCGTGGCTCACCGATTGGATCACGCCGCGAAGCGAAAGGTTGTCGAGCGGCCGGCGCCGGCAGAGCAGCACGCGCGGCGGAGGACGGCCGATGGACTCCGGAACGGGATGGCCCGAGCGCCTGAGAAAGCGCACGATTTCCACGCGGTGAAATCGCAGATGCCGTCCTTCGGTGCGCCGGCCGAAGAGATGACCTTGGTTCACCCAATTGTGGATCGTCTTCAGGTCGACGGAGAGCAGTCTCGCGACGTCACCTGCGGTGAGGTCGTACACGCCATCGGGGTGCCCGCCTTTGCTCGTCTCGGTTGCGTTTCGCTTCAATCCTGCCCACCCCCGCTCACCTTGGCGTTCCAAGGGGCCGTCATGACACAGAGGGTACGCGGGCACGCTCCGTCGTCGCAAGTTCTGCGCGCTGCAGAAGCTCTCCTTCGCAACTCTCGGATACAAGTAAGAAAATTGCGACCGCGCGAATCACTACGCGTGTCAGCCAAACGCTGACAGCCGTACGGGGCCGACCGGAGATCGAACACGGCTACAGATCGCGAGAAAAGGACCGTTCCACTCGAACATGAGTGCTCTCTACTTGCCTAGTCCTGCGCAGAAGCGCTCGGACGAACCGACATCTAGACCGGAGCACTCCTCGGGCCCGAGCGACGTTCGAACGGCTCCCGCCCCCAAGGGCCGCATCCTCGTCGTCGACGACGAGCCCCTGCAGCTCCGAAGCATCGCGCGCGTGCTGCGCTCGCGAAACTACGAGGTCGAGTGCGCCGCGGACGGCCGCGATGCGACGAACAT
>DATBBD010000106.1:0-21116 GCA_036271175.1 Polyangiaceae bacterium
ACCGTCGCTTTCGCGATGCGCCTCGACGTCGCTCTCTGACATCCCCAGTGGTCTACCGCGCCGCGTCATGATCGAAATTGGTGCGGATCGATCTTTTCGTAGAGGATGCGCGCCCGGAGAGGACGGCGACGGTCCGAAACATCGGAGCGTTGCCTTCGTCGCCCGGACTCGAAGGAGAACCCATGAAGCGCACCACGTTGGAATCTCTCGCCTGTGCCTTGGCAGCCACGACGGTTATCGCGATCTCACCGGAAGCGCGAGCGCAGAACACGCCTCCGCCGGCGCCCGCGGCTCAGCCGGCGCCACCCCCGGCGCAAGCGAACGCCCAGGTGAGCGCCAGCGGCGCGATGACGCTTCCCGGTGCGGCGCCCGCGGCGGCTCAGCCCGCGCGTCCGCTGCGCCCCGACGCCGATTCGGACCACGACATGTTCGTCGGCACGCTCGCCATCGGATATCTCGGTACGCGCACCCTTCAGGTCGGCTGCGAAGCGGGCGGACCCGAATGCGCCAACGCCGCGCCGAGCGGTGTCGGCACGGTCGGACTCGACGCGCCGGTCATCGGCGTTCGCTATTGGTTCACCGATCGCTTCGGCATCGACGGCGGCCTCGGCTTTCGCTTCGCCGGCGAAAGCGGAAGCAACGGCGGCGGCACGGTGAATCTGCCGTCGACCACCGCGTTCCTGATTCACGGCGGCGTCCCCATCGCGCTCGGTGCCGCGGGGCACTTTACGTTCGAGGTGATCCCCGAGCTGAACCTCGGTTTCTCGAGCTGGTCCGTGAGCGGCGCGCCCGGCGTCGGCGGCCTCAGCGGTAGCGGTTTCCACTTCGACATCGGCGCGCGCGCCGGCGCGGAAATTCACTTCGGCTTCATCGGCATTCCGCAGCTCGCTCTCCAGGGCACCCTCGGCCTGCTCGTCTCGCACGACAGCATCTCGAGCCACAACAACGCCACCGGCGTCCGAGCCGACTACTCCCTCACGAGCTTCGGCACGACGCTCCAAAACAGCCCCTGGGACATTTTCACGGGCAACGTCGCGGCGCTCTACTACTTTCCGTAAAATCTCGCGGGTTCATTTTTTCCTGGGTTCCCTGCCGTCGGAGACGGCGGCGGGGCGGTTGCTAGCGGCGGTGACGACGTCGTCGATCGCGAACCGCGAGCGCCGTTGACGAAGGCGTCGATGACGCACCGCCGTTGACGTCAACGAACGGTCGATGGCGCACCGACGGCGGATCCGCGGCGTCGCCACGTCGGGTTCGGGCTCCGCCCGCGGTTTCGCGCTGGCTCGCGGCGTGCAGTGCACGAGTCCGTGCTCATCGATGGAGTGCTCGTCGTGGCCGGCGCTGCGGTGGTCGGCGGTCTCCTCGCCGGTAACGTCGGCGCGGTGCTGGTCGCATCCGTGTGCATCGCGGCGCTCCTTGCCGGGAAATCGCGTTGGCCGATGTTGGGCGTCGCTCTCGTCGTGTTCGCGCTGTCGGCGGTGCGCGCGCGGCACGCGGTCGCCGTTTTCGAGCGGTCGCTCGTCGACGTCAGAACGGCCCTCGGCGCTCCGCGGCGGTGCTCGGGAAGCGCGCGCGTCGTCACGTCCCCGGTGTCTCGCGCCGACACGCTCGGGTTCGTCGCGGACTTCGAATCGCTCGATTGCGAGGGCCGGAGCGTTGCCGGTCTCCGCGCACACCTCTATGGTGGGCCCCCAGACCTCGCGCGCGGCGATCGGATCGACGTCGTGGCGCAACTCGCGCCGACCGAGTTGTTCCAGAATGCGGAGCTCGCCGATCCGGCGCCGAGCGCGGCTCGCAGCGGCGTCACCGCGAGCGGTGCGGCGCTCGACGTGCGCGTCGTTCGACCGGCGCGCTCGCTCTTCGCGCTCGTCGATCGGTTCCGTGCTCGGGTGCGCGCGCGCATCGACGCGACGTTCGTGCCCGCGGCGGCGCCGATGGCCCGCGCGCTCGTGCTCGGCGAAAACGATCTTTCGAATGACGACAACGCGGCGTTCCGCGCGAGCGGGCTCGCGCACTTGCTCGCCGTCAGCGGCACGCACCTGGTCGTCGCCGTGCTCGGCATCGTGCGAGCGCTGTCGTTTCTCCTGGTGCGCGTCGAAGCGCTCGCCGCGCGGGTCGACGTGGGCCGTGTCTCTGCCGCGCTCGGCGCGCTTCTTGCGCCCATTTATGCGGATTTTGCCGGAGGAAGTGGCTCGGCGTGGCGTGCCGCGTGGATGCTGAGCGCGGCTCTCGCCGTGCGCGCCCTCGGGCGCCGTCCGTCCGCCGTGCGCGCGTTCGCGATCTCCGTCGGCGTCGGCGCACTCCTCGACTCGCTCATCGGGTTCGACGTCTCGTTCGTGCTCTCGGTGATGGCGACGAGCGGGCTCTTCGCCATCGGCGGCCCGCTCGTGAAGCGACTTTCGGGAAACGGCGCCGGCGCGGTCCGGCGCTTTCTCGTCGGGTCGGGCGCGGCGACGCTCTCCGCGACGATCCCTTGCGCGCCGATTCTCGCCACGTTGGGTCCGCGGATCACCATCGCCGGCATGCTCGCGAACGTCGCGGCCGTGCCATTCGGCGAGCTCGTCTCGTTGCCGCTCTGTCTCGTGCACGCGATCGCGACGTTCCGTCCACTCGAACGCGGCATCGCGCTGGTGGCGTCCGGTGCGCTTCTGGTCGTTCGCGCCATTGCGAGGACGAGCGCGTCGGCGACGTGGTGCGCCGTGCCGGTACCGCCGCCGACCGCGTGGCAATTCGCGGTGATGGCCGTCGGCGCCGCGGGAGTATTTTCCGCGTTCGCGACGCGAGCCCCGCGACGCGGCTCACTCGCGGTCGTCGCGGCGTGGATCGCCGGAACGACGCTCGCGACGATCGTCCTCGAGGTCGCGGCGTATCGCGCGGGTCATCCCAAAAATGAGCTACGCATCGTCGCGCTCGACGTGGGCCAGGGGGACTCGACCCTCGTCGACCTTCCCGACGGCGAGCTCATGCTCGTCGACGGCGGTGGACTCTTCGGCAGCGTGGTGGACCCCGGCGTCAGTGTGCTCACGCCGCTGCTTCGCATGCGCCGTCGAGATCGCGTCGACATCGCGGTGCTGTCGCATCCGCATCCCGACCATTACATCGGGCTCTCGTCCGCACTGAAAACGGTCGACGTCGGGGAGTTCTGGGACACCGGTCAGGGACGCGCGCAAGGTGCGGGCCCCGAATACGGCGCGCTGCTCGCAGATCTCGCGGCGCGCCACGTCGCGGTGCGTTCACCCGACACGTTGTGCGGCCCCGAGCGCGCGATGGGGGGCGCGCGGGTTCGAGTGCTCTCGCCGTGTCCGTCTTTCGATCCGCTGCTCGGTCCCAACGACAATTCGTTCGTCATTCGCGTCGGCTACGGGCGTCGCGCGGCGCTGCTCATGGGCGACGCCGAGCACGAGACTGAAGAGCGTCTCGTGCGGACGGCGAGCGACTCTCTCCGCGCCGATTTCCTCAAGGTCGGCCATCACGGGAGCCGTACCTCGACCACGCCGGAGTTGCTCTCCGCCGTACGACCCGCGTTCGCGAGCGTGTCTTGCGGCGTCCGAAACCGATTCGGGCACCCGCATGCGACCACGCTCGAGACCTTGGCCTCGTTTCACGTCGCGGCGTTTCGGACCGATCGTGTCGGGTCCATTTCGTGGCGCACCGACGGCGACGACGTCGCCGCGCGGATCTTCGGGGACGCGGGGCGTGGCGCTCTCTGGTAAGGTCTGCGCTGCACCCTATTTTCGGCGTGTGGGCGAAGCGAGCGTGACAGAACCGACCGATCCTCCTCGCACGGTGCTCTTCAGCGCCGAACGAATCGGCGCCCGCGTGCGCGAGCTCGGGCAGATGATCACCGATGACTACCGCGGCCGCTCGCTGCTCCTCGTCGGTGTCTTGAAGGGAAGCTTCATCTTCCTTGCCGATCTGTGCCGCCACATCGACTTGCCGTTGTCCGTCGAATTCCTCGGCGTGCAGAGCTACGGGAACGCCACCGTCTCGAGCGGCGTGGTCCGGATCACCTTGGATCTCGCGCGCACGATCCAGAGCGAAGACGTGCTGATCGTCGAGGACATCGTCGATACCGGGCTCACGAGCCACTACTTGATCGAGCAGATCACCGCGCGACAGCCGCGGAGCGTGAAGCTCTGCAGCTTGCTTCACAAGCCGGCGCGAGCGATTCGTCAAGTCGACATCGACTACCTCGGCTTCACCGTCGACGACGTGTTCGTCGTCGGTTACGGACTCGATCACGCGCAGAAGTACCGCAACTTGCCCGATCTCTGCGTCGTCACCTGAGTCTCGATTTTCGCGCTCCGGACCATGCGGGTTCTGCATTCGGCGACCGAGGCGTTTCCTTACGTCAAGGTGGGGGGTCTCTCCGACGTGCTCGGCGCGCTGCCGCCCGCGCTGGGCGCGCTCGGCGTGGACGCGCGCCTGCTGCTCCCGGGATTTCCAGGAGTGCTCACCGGCGTGAGACCGCTCGTCGAATCACGACGATTCGGGCGCGGCTTGCCGGGTTCGGAACACGCGCGCCTCCTTCGCGGCGTCACCGATCGCGGCGTGCCGGTGTACGTCGTCGACGTGCCCGAGCTCTACGCGCGCGCCGCGGATCCGTACGCCGATTTCGGCGATTCGCACCTCGAAGCGGCGGCGCTCGCGCGCGCCGCGGTCGAGATCGCGCGCGACGGTGACGGCGCTGGGTGGCTCCCCGAGGTGCTCCACTGCCACGATTGGCAAACGGCGCTCGCTCCGGCGTACGTCGCGCTCGGCGGCCCCGCGATTCCGACCGTCATGACCTTGCACAACCTCGCCTACCAGGGCCACTTCGCGCCCGAGCTCCTCGCGTCGATGTGGCTGCCGCGGGACGCGTACGACACCGGTCACGTCGAGTTCTTCGGACGCGTGAATCTGCTCAAGGCCGGCATCGTGTACGCGAGCCGCATCACGACGGTGAGCCCCAACTACGCCCGCGAGATTCGAATGCCGGAAGGTGGCTGGGGGCTCGACGGTATTTTGCGTGCGCGCGCGGCGGACGTTCGCGGCATCTTGAACGGCGTCGACGGCGCGATCTGGAATCCGGCGACGAGCCCGCACCTCGCCGCGCCGTTCGACGTCTCGCGGCTCGCGCAGCGTCCGCCGAACAAGGTCGCTCTACAAAAGGAGACCGGTCTCGACGTGGATCCGCGCGCGCCGCTCTTCGGCGTCGTGAGCCGGCTCGCCGCGATCAAGGGGCTCGACCTTCTGGTCGAAAATATTCCGCATCTGATCGAGCTCGGCGCGGAGCTCGTCGTCATCGGGCGAGGCGATCCCGCGCTCGAGCGAGCGTTCGCCGACGCCTGCACTCGGTATCCGGGAAGGGTCGCGTTCCTGCACGCCCAGGACGAGCGGCTCGCGCACCGCACGTTCGCCGGCTCGGATTTCGTCGTCGTTCCGTCGCGCGCCGAACCGTGCGGACTCGTTCAACTGTACGCGATGCGCTACGGCGCGGTGCCCGTCGTTCGTTACACGGGCGGCCTCGCCGACACCGTGCGCGACGTGACCACGGGAGATGACGCTACCGGGTTCACGTTCGATCGCGCGACGGGGTTCGCACTCGGCGACGCCTTGTCGCGCGCGGTCGCGCTTTACCGCGGCGACGCACGTCGATTCGAAACGCTCCAGTCCGTCGGAATGCGTCGCGATTTCAGCTGGACGACGTCCGCGCACGCGTACCTCGACGTGTACCGCGAGCTCGTGTCCTGAGACGCGCCTCTCGCGACGATCGCACGTTCGGCGTCCCGGCCACCTCGAGAGGCGAGCCCGAGGTGACGGGAGCCGCGTTCGTCAGGGAGCCGTCATGCGCTTCGAGGAGCCGAGCGCCGCGGGCACGTACAGCTCTTCGACGTAGTCTTTCATCATGCGATCGGCGCTGAAGCGCCACGCGAGCGTTCGCATGCTTCGCTGCACGCGCCGAACCCAGCGACGCGGAATGCCGCGCTTGTCGCGATCGTAGTAGAGCGGCACGATCTCCTCTTCGAGAAGGCGATACAGCGCTTCGGCGTCGCGCGCGTCCTGTTCGTCCTCGCGGGCGTGCGTCTCGGTCGTTCCGATGGCGAAGCCGTTCTTGCCGTCGAAGCACTCCGCCCACCAGCCGTCGAGGATCGAGACGTGGAGGCCGCCGTTCATGACGACCTTCATGCCGCTCGTGCCGCACGCCTCGAGGGGACGGCGCGGGTTGTTCAGCCACGCATCGACGCCCTGGTAGAGCGTCCTACCGACGCGGATGTTGTAGTTCTCGACGAACGCGACGCGGTTCTTGAAGCGCGGATCTTCCGCCCAGTTCGCGACGCGCTGAATGATGCTCTTGCCGGGATGATCGGCGGGGTGCGCTCGGCCGGCGAACAGCAGATTGACCGGGTTCTTGCCGTTCACGATCTTGGCGAGCCGGTCCGGATCGCGGAACAACAGATCCGGCCGCTTGTAGGGCACGAACCGCCGGCTGAACCCGATCGTGAGCGCTTCGGGGTCGAGGGGCGGAGCCGGCTCGCGCCCGAGCCGCTCGTGCGTCTTCGCGCTCCGTTGATCGACGAACCGGAGCATGCGCGCCTTCATGATGCGCTTGAGCTCCCAGATTTCGTTCGGGTCGATGTCCTCGATGCGGGCCCAGAGCTCGGGGTTCGATTGATGCCGGGCCCAGTTTTGCCCGAAGTGGCCGCGGAGGAGCTGGTCGAGCTCGAGCGACATCCAGCTCATCAAGTGAACGCCGTTGGTGACGTGCCCGATCGGCACCTCGTCCTCGGTGCGATCCGGCCAGAGCACTTGCCACATCGCCCGGCTCACTTGACCGTGCAGGGCCGACACGCCGTTTGTTCGACGCGCGAGCTTGAGCGCGAGCACGGTCGGCAGGAACGGAGCGCCGTGGTCCTTCGGGTTCACGCGGCCCAGACCGAGCACGTCATCGAGGCCGAGACCAATTCCGTTGGCGAGAAAACCGAGGTGTTCGGCGGCGAGATCGGCCGGGAAGCGGTCGTGGCCGGCTTCGACGGGGGTGTGCGTGGTGAAGACGGTGGTGGCGCCCGCTTCGCGGATGGCGCGCTGCGGTTCGTGACCGTCGTCTTGCACGCGGTGCCGCGCGAGCTCGAGCATCGCGAAGGCGCAGTGTCCTTCGTTCAAGTGAATGACGCCTGGAGTGATGCCGAGCGCGCGAAGGGCGCGGTGACCGCCGACGCCGAGGATGAGCTCCTGTTGAATGCGCGTGCGTTGATCGCCGCCGTAGAGACGCGCGCCGAGCGCTTGATCGGCCTCGGAGTTTTCGGGGTCGCGCGTGTCGAGCAAGAGGAGCCGCACCGTGCCGACGCGCGCTTCGAGGACCTTCGCGAACACGGTGCGTCCGGGAAGCTCGACGGAGACGCGGGTCGGCTTGCCGTCCTTGCCGATTGCGGGCCGTACCGGCAAGTCTTCGACCTGGAACGGTTCGACGACGTCCTCTTGCCAGAACTCCTTGTTGAGCACCTGGCTCGTGTAGCCCTGATGATAGAGCATGCCGATGCCGACCATCGGCACACCGACGTGCGCGGCGGACTTCAAATGATCGCCGGCGAGGATGCCGAGGCCGCCCGAATAGATCGGGAGCGATTCGTGAATGCCGAACTCCATGCAGAAGTAGGCGACCGGTCGCGCACCGAGCGCGCCCGCGTTGAGTTGACCCCAGACCCGATCGCGGCTGAGGTGAGCGCGAAGCTGGCGCAGCGAGCGATCGATGCGCGCCGGCGCGTCGACATCCATGGCCCGTTGTTCGAGACGCGCCGGATCGATGCGCCGCAAAAACACGAGTGGGTTTTCGTGCGAGCTCAGGAACAATTCGAAATCGATGTCGCGGAAGATGGCTCGCACGCGCGGATGCCAGGTCCACCACAGGTTATTTTCGGTGAGCTCGCGAAGCTTCTCGTGAAGTGTCGACATGGGCGGGCAGCACCATACCAACGCGTCGGGCCCTTTCGCGAGGCTTCATCGTCGGGTCTTCGCCGCCAAATCGCTTTGTTTCGGAAGCGGTGCCGAACGGTTTCGAAAGCGCCGCGATCAGCCGGAAAATTCTCGCGAAACGCCGTTCGTCGCGTCCCTCTCGCGCGACGTCGACTCGCCGGCGGCTTCGGGCACGAAGACGACCGCGCCGAGCGCGGGAAGGGTCAACGACAGCGAGTCGGTCATGCCGTGCGCGGCGACGGGTTCCGACGTCGCGCCGCCGAGGTTGCCCTCGTTTCGTCCGCCGTAGCGTGATGCGTCGGTGTTCAGTATTTCTCGCCATCTCCCGGCGAACGGCACACCGACGCGGTAGCCGCGCCGCACGAGCCCGCTGAAATTGAACACGCCGACCGCGACCGCGCGCGCGTCCTTTCCCTGCCGGAGTACGGCGAGCACGCTGTTCGCCGCGTCCTGGCTGTCGATCCATTGGAAGCCCTCGGGTTCCACGTCGAGCTCGTAGAGCGCCGGCACGCCGCGGTAGAGCCGGTTCAGATCGCGCACGAGGTCTTGCACGCCCCGGTGCGGCGCGTACTGAACGAGGGCCCACGCGAGTTCCCCGTCGTGCGACCACTCGTGATCCTGCGCGAACTCGCCTCCCATGAAGAGCAATTTCTTGCCGGCGTGGATCCATTGCCAGGCGAAACAGAGTCGCAAGTTCGCGAACTGCTCGTCTCGCGTGCCGGCCATGCTCCAGAGGAGCGAGCGCTTCCCGTGGACGACCTCATCATGTGACAGCGGAAGCACGTAATTTTCGCTGTTTTGATAGATCATGCTGAACGTGATCTGGTGGTGGCGTTCGGGGCGCGCCGGAATGGGGAACCCGAGATACGCGCGCGTGTCGTGCATCCACCCCATGTTCCATTTGAACCCGAAGCCGAGGCCGCCGGCGCTCGTCGGGCGCGACACCGCCGGCCACGCGGTGCTCTCTTCCGCGATCATCACGACGTCCGGAAAGTGCTCGTACACGACCTCGTTCAAACGGCGGAGAAATGCGACCGCCTCGAGGTTTTCTCGACCGCCGTAGCGGTTCGGGAGCCACTCGCCCGCGCGGCGGCTGTAGTCGAGGTAGAGCATGCTCGCGACGGCGTCGACGCGGAGCCCGTCGAGATGAAACTCGTCGAGCCAGAAGAGCGCGTTCGAGATCAGGAAGTTCTGCACCTCCGTTCGGCCGTAGTTGTAGACGAGGGTTCCCCAATCGGGGTGTCGCCCGAGTCGCGGGTCGGCGTGCTCGTAGAGGTGCGTCCCGTCGAATTGCGAAAGCCCGTGCTCGTCGGCGGGAAAATGCGCCGGAACCCAGTCGATGAGCACGCCGATGCCGGCGAGGTGGAGCTCGTCGACGAATGCCTTGAAATCGTCGGGCTCGCCGTAGCGGCTGGTCGGCGCAAAAAGGCCGAGCGGCTGATACCCCCACGAGGCGTAAAAGGGGTGCTCGTTGATCGGAAGGAGCTCGACGTGGGAAAAGCCGAGGTCGGTGACGTACTCGGCGAGGCGTTTGCCGACCTCGCGATAGGTCAGAAATGAGCCGTCTTCGTGGCGGCGCCACGAGCCGAGATGGACTTCGTAAATGCTCACCGGCGCGTCGAAGCGCTGCTTTCTGCCGCGGACGGGCATCCACTCCGCGTCCTGCCACGCGTGCGGCGCGAGCCCCGCGATCACCGACGCCGTGTTCGGCGCGGCTTCTTGACGGAACGCGAAGGGATCGGCCTTGAGCGGCAATCGTTCGCCTCCGGGGCCGTCGATCGCGAGCTTGTAGCGCTGCCCCTTCGCTGCCCCTTCGACGAAGCCTTCCCACACGCCGGGCTTGCCGAAGCACACCAGAGGATGTGCGGCGTCGTTCCAGTCGTTGAAATCGCCGACGACGGCGACGCGCCGGGCGTTCGGCGCCCACACCGCGAACGCGGTTCCGGCGCGACCGTCCATCACCCGCGGATGCGCGCCGAGCTTCTTGTACGCGTCGCGATGCGTTCCTTCCGCGAGCAGCCACCGGTCGAGCTCGCCGAGGACCGGCGCAATGACGTCGCTCATCCAGGTTCCTCGAGTGCGATCGCGACGCGAAGCGTCTCCGTCACGCTCCAGGCTTGCGCGTCGCACCCGCGCTGCCGGTGTGGCGCGTCCCCGTCGAGGATCTCCGGGAGCTGGCCCATCGTGCCCTCGGTGAGAAATCGCGCTGTCGAGCCGAGGATCGCGCGCGCGGCGAGCCGCGCCGCGTCGTCGCCGGGGTACGCCGCGACGAGCGACTCGCAGAAGCTCGGCAAGAGCCAGGGCCACGCCGTGCCGTTGTGATACGCGGGTTTTCGGTGCGTGTCCTCGTCGCCCTCGTAGCGACCGAAGTACGGCGACGCCGGGTCGTTCAACAGGTGGCCATCGCGGACGACCGGGAGCGGCACTTCGACTTTTCTCGGCGCGAGCGTCCGGAGCGCGCCGGGAACCAGCAGGAAACGCGCGACGCTGTCGACCATCGCCCGCGCGCGCGCGCCGGTGACGAATCCGAGACTCACCGCGAAGAGCTGATTGGGACGAAGATGGTCGTCGGCGACGGCGCGCTTCGCGGAAACGCCGCGCGGCGCATGCAAAGTGTCCGCGAAGAAACCGAGGTTCGGATGGTCGTAGAGCGCGAGCGCGTCGCGAGTGCGCGCCGACACGTCACGCCACGGTGTGCCCGACGCCGGCGCACCGAGCCGGTCGAGGAGCGTCGTGAGCCGCGCGAACAGCGCGGACAGCTCGATCGGATAGCCTTCGCGCGGCGTGGCGGCCGGATAGTTCGTGTCCATCCACGTGTAGTGCGGCGGGCTCCACACGAGCCCCGACTCCGGATCGACGCGGACGCCGTTCGGTGTTCCTTCCAGATAGTGCGTCGCGATCGAGCGGAGTACGTCGAGGATCGTGCGGCGATCGTCGACGTGTTCGGCGAGGGCATCGTCGCCGGCGGACTTCGCGTACTCCTCGCACGCGAGCGCGTACCAGAGCGGCGCGTCGGAACTCTCGCGCGACCCCGCGGTCACGCCGGCGAGATAATTGGGCAGCGTCCCATTTTCTTCGAATCGCCCGAAGGTGCGCAAAATCGAGCGCACCTCTTCGACGAAGCCGCCCGCGACGAGACCGCGCGACGCGATGAGCGAATCCCTGCCCCAGTCGAGAAACCACGGATACCCGGCGATCACCGTCTTGTCGACGCCGCGACGCACGATGTACGCGCGCGCGGCGTGACGGAGCGCCGAGACGAGCCGCGCTTCCGGATGGCGGGGCGGAATCGACGGCGCGCGCTGACTCGGGACGGGAGGGTCGTCGGACCGGTGCGCACTCGACGCGGCGTCGTGGGGCTCCGCGCTCACGGTGAGGCGCGCCGGTTCTCCGCCGGAGAGCGGCACGTCGAACCATCCCGGACTCCAGGCGTCACCGCGATCCGGCAGGCCGCGGGTCGCTTCTTCTTCGTGAAAGAGTCCGAGGCTCCACTCCGGCGAGTCGTGGTACGCGCCGGCGTCGACGACCGCGACCAAGGAGCGATCTTCGGCGGGGCGAAATTCGAAACCGGCGCGGCCTTCGAGCGCGCGCGTGTTGGTGACGAAATGCGTCTCGGTGTCGGGGTTCGCGTGCGTCTCGGCGTGGAAATTCCGATCCTCGAGATCGAGGCGCAACGTGAGCCGCACGTCGCGATTCGGCGGGAGCGTGTCTTCGACGTCCGAGGTTCTCCGGCAGCAGCGGATCGTCACGGTGTTCTTGTTCGGGACGAACCCGATTTCGAGATCGATCCGCACGCGTCGACCGTCGCCGGCCTGCGCGGCGAAGCGATAGACCGCGGGCGGCCCGGCCTCGACGTCGATGGCGTTGTCGCGGTCGAGGGCGGTGATGAAGCCGTCGGCGTTGACCCACGCGCGGAGGCGTTTCACCAAAATGTGGCGATCGACCGGGACGTCGGGGTGGAGGTTCGCGCCGAGGAGGCAATCGTATTTGCTGCGGATCTTGCCGAGATCGACGGAAAGGCGCGCCATGCCGCCGCGGCCGTTCGTGAGGAGTACGCGTTCTCCGCCGGCGTCGAACGGATCGACCGCGAGATCGCCGCGCGGGGAAAGAGCGCGGATCCGCGCTTCGACGAGCGCCTCGTCGCGCTCGTACCGATCGAGGTGCAAGACGACGTCGCGTTCGCGTCCGCTGAGCGGCGGGACGGCGACGACGTGGCCGATCGCCGTTTCCGTCGAACGCACGCGGCGCGGCAGATCGAGCACCTCGAGGTCGATTTCGAACCGCTTCGAATCGACGATGAGGAGCCAGTGCCGCGGCGGAAGGAGCGTGATGCGACGCGCATCGAGCGCGGTCCACACGACGACTTCGCCGTAGCCATCGGCGGCGCGCGCCGCCCTGAGCGCCCCCAACAAATCGGATTTTGCGCGGCCCGCGTCGAGCTTACCGAGGCTCCCGAGAAAAGCTTTCGGATCCGCGGAGACGAACGCCGCGAGCTCCGCGAACGGCGCGTCGCCGACGTTTTCGTGAGGCAAAACGACACCGAGCGCGGACAGCGCCCACGCTGCTTGTGCGCGGAGCTTTCGATACGCGCTGCCGCGCGTGTTCCCGGTCGGTTCGGAGCCGGAGAGGCACACGACGTGGCCGGCTTCGAGCGACACCTCGACGCGGTCGGCATCCAGCCAGCGCACCGGGGGCAACGCGGCGCCGAGGAGATCGACGACTTTTTCGCCGCCATGAAGCCATACGGTGCCCGACAATTCGAGCGCGTGCGCCTTGTCGACGTCGAGATTCGCGAGCACCAGGCAGCGCTCGCTCTCGTCGGTTGACGTGCGCTCGAGCGCCAGAATCGAGCTGTCGTCGGGGCTCACGCGGACGATCGTCGCGCCGTCGAAGAAACACGGATGCTCGGAGAGGAGCCGCGTCAGCTGTCCGATTTCACGGACGAGGTTCGGCGATTGTCCGAAGCCGAGCGGGCGCGCCTCGTGAACGTCGATCTTCGCCGTCTCGAGCCACTCGACGCCGGCGGTGATGCCGTAAGCGCCGGACGGTGCGGCGAGCGCCGAGAGCCGATTGCGCAGCAAGGACCACACCGCGCCGCGCGCGGCGAGGCGTTCGTTGTCGTGGGTCTCGGCGTAGTTGACCAAGGTGCCGATGCGCCGGCTCTGTTTCAAGGCGTGATCGAGGTAACCGGAGACTTCGCGGGCCGAGTAATTCTGGAAGAGCTCCGAGTACGCCCATTGCATTCCGCCTTCAGTGAGCAGCGACTCCGTCGCTTCCCACGCGCCGCCGAGCCCTTCCAGGAAAAATAGCGTGTCCGGAAAGTCCATGCGCACACGCGCGATGACGAACTGCCACGCCGGAAGCGGCACCATGTATCCCGCGTCGCAACGGAACGCGTCGATGCCGCGACGGCACCAGGTGGCGAGCGAGTCGGCGAGTCGGTGCCAGAGCTGCACGTGATTTTGATCGAGCTCGACCAGATCCGCCCAGATGTTTCCCCAGGCGCCCGGGCTCTTGAACGTGCCGTCGGGGTTTCGGTGAAACCACTCCGGGTGCGAGTCGAAGAGGCGCGAACCCCAGCCGGTGTGGTTCAACACGACGTCGAGCATCATCGTGCCGTCGCGCGCGTGCACCGCGTCGGCGAGCTCGCGGAACTGATCGACCGCGTTGGTACGCGCATCGTGTTCGACGAGTGCAGGATCGATGCCGGCCAGATCGAGCGCGGCGTAGGGGCTTCCGTAGCGACCCATGCGCGCGTGCGTGGTCGGCACGGGGCCGATCGGCAGCAAATGGAGCGCGCGAAACCCGAGCTCGTCCATGATGTGCGGCACCATCGCCGTCACGTCGCGGAGCTTCCCCGAGGGCGGAATCACCGTGAAATCGCGGGCGTCGAGCTTCTTCACGGACGGCGCGAGCTCGGGCGGTATCGCGCGATCTGCGGAACCGAACGCGCGCGGGAACGCGCAGTAGACGAGGTTCGAGGTGCGGAGCGCGTTCGGGTGCACCGAGACGCCGACGTCCGAGCCGTCCGGCCACACCTGGGCGCCGCTCGGTTCGACGTAATAGGCCTTCGCGCGAAAATAGCCGACCTCGAGGAGCGGCAGACTCACCTCGAATCCACCCGCGACGCGATCGAGCGGAATGTCGCGCCACGATGCGCCGGCGAAGGGCGCGCCGCCCCCGAGGCGATCTTGTCCACGCGTCGTTACGTCGGCGCGGGACAGCGCGGCGCGCGTCAGATTAGTGCGCAGGAAACCGCGCGCGCCGTCGGGGATCGCGGTGTTCGTGAGGCGCACCACGAGCCGGTCGCCGACGTAGCGAAGGAGCCGCTCGCCCGGAGCGGGTGTCATGACGGGAAGAGGCATGTCGCGCGCGCCGACTAGATCGCCGGGACGATGTCTCCCTTGCCGAGCACCACGATGCCGTTGTCCGAGATCGTGAAACCGCGCGCGCGGTCGGCCTCCAGATCGACGCCGATGTGCGCGCCCGCCGGAACCACGACGCTCTTGTCGAGGATCGCTCGCCGCACGACGGCGCCCGGCCCCACGCTGACGTCATCGAGGAGCACGGAGTCAGAAATGATGGCGCCTTCTTCGATGCGTACTCCCGGTGACAGGACGCTTCGCCGCACGAGACCGCCGGACACGATGACGCCCGCGGCGACGATCGAGTCGATCGCCGTCCCGCGGCGACCTTCGCCGTCGAGCACGAATTTCGCGGGCGGTAGCGGCGGATGCGCGCTCAAGATCGGCCATTCGGCGTTGTACAGGTTGAACACCGGGTGGACGCTGATGAGGTCCATGTGCGAGTCGTAATACGTGTCGAGCGTCCCCACGTCGCGCCAGTACGCGCGATCGCGCTCGGTGGAACCGGGGATCTTGTTCAGCGCAAAGTCGTAAACCGCGGCGAGTCCGCGCTTCACGAGGCTCGTGACCACGTCGCCGCCCATGTCGTGACGGCTCTCGCGATTTTCGGCGTCCTCGCGGAGCGCATCGACGAGCACCTGCGTCGAAAAGACGTAGTTGCCCATCGACGCGAGCACTTCGTCCGGTGAATCGGCGAGACCGACGGCGTCGGTGGGCTTCTCGCGAAAACGCGCGATGCGACACCCCGCTCCCGCTTCGATGATGCCGAAGCGATGCGCGTCGACGCGGGGCACGCGAATCGCCGCGACGGTGACGCCCGCGCCCGTCTCGATGTGGAACTTGAGCATCTGCGCCGGATCCATCCGATAGATGTGATCCGCGCCGAACACGCAGATGTAATCGGGCGACTCGTCGGTGATCAGGTTCATGTTCTGGAACACCGCGTCCGCGGAGCCCTCGAACCATCGCTTGCCGATGCGCATCTGCGCCGGCACCGTCATGACGTAGTCGCCGAGCATCGACGACATGCGCCACGTCTGGGCGATGTGTCGATCCAAGCTGTGGCTCTTGTATTGCGTGAGCACCGCGATGCGGACGAAGCCGCCGTTCACCAAGTTCGACAACGCGAAATCGATCAGACGATAGTTGGCGCCGAACGGGACGGCGGGCTTCGCGCGATCTCGAGTGAGCGGTGAGAGGCGTCGGCCTTCGCCGCCGGCCAGAACGACTCCGAGCACTTTGAAACGCCTGTCCATGCGGGGACGCGGATCGAGCCACAAATTCCGTTTGGGATCGAGGGTAGAGCGACGGACCGGCGCTCGATCGCCTCATGAAATCGCGGGACTCGCTCGGACCCGACGTCCTGTTCAGTGGCTCGTACCGCCCCACTGTGGCAACGCGCGCGAAAGCCGCGCGAAATGAGTCCAGGTCCAAGTTGTTCTTCCCATGGCGATCGCTCTCACCGTGCCCGAGCGAACGGGCCGCGTGGTCGCCGCCGATCCGGCGATACGAATTTTGGGCGAGTGCAAGTACACCTCGCCGCTCGCGCATCGGCTCGCGGCGCCAGCGGTTCATTATGTGGGTCGCGCCGATCGCGTCTTGATCGATGACCGCTTATCGAAAGTCTCGGCGCGTCAGGAGCGATTCGACGCGCCACCGGCGTTCGAGCTCGCGGGCCCGCGCGATCGCATCTTCTTCGATACGTCGCGGCTTCGCTGCGGGATCGTCACGTGCGGCGGTCTGTGCCCCGGCGTGAACAACGTCATTCGCGGCTTGGTGCTCGAGCTCGTCAAAGGCTACGGCGTCACGGACATCCTCGGGTTCCGGTACGGCTTCGAAGGGCTCATTCCGGGCATCGGCATCGAACCGGTCCGGATGACGCCGGAATCCGTCGCGGACATTCACCACGACGGCGGCACCGCGCTCGGCACGTCGCGCGGCAGCAAAGATCCGGCCATGATGGTGGACCGGCTCGTCGAGCTCGGGGTCGGCGTGCTCTTCGTCGTGGGCGGAGACGGCACGTTTCGGGGCGCGATGACGCTCGTCGCCGAAATCGCGCGACGCGAGCTGCCCGTCGCGGTCATCGGCGTCCCGAAGACCATCGACAACGATCTGCACTTCATCGACCGGAGTTTCGGTTTCGAAACGGCGTTTTCCGCGGCGGTCGACGTCATCAAGAGCGCGCACGTCGAAGCCACCGGGGCCCGCAACGGCATCGGCGTCGTGAAGCTCATGGGCCGTCATTCGGGGTTCATCGCCTGTCACGCGGCCATCGCCTCGACCGACGTCGACGCGGTGCTCATCCCGGAGGTGCCCATCGAGCTCGAGGGCGAGTACGGTCTCTTCGCGTTCATCGAACGCCGGCTCGAGGCACATGCGCACGCGCTCATCGTGGTCGCGGAGGGCGCCGGTCAAGAGCTCTTCACCGACAGCGGTCGCCCGAGTCAGACCGACTTGAGCGGCAACGTGCGTCTGAACGACATCGGCGTCGTCTTGCGCGATCGCATCATCGAGTACCTGGCGATGCGGGGCGTCGACGTGACCTTGAAATACATCGACCCGAGCTATCACATTCGGAGCGTTCCGGCGTGTCCGTCCGATAGCCTCTATTGCTGGAACCTCGCCCGCAATGCGGTGCACGCGGCGATGGCCGGCAACACCGAAATGCTCATCGGCCGATGGCATGGACGCTTCGTCCACGTGCCGATGCCGCTCGCTACGCGTTTTCGCAAACAAGTCGACACGAACGGCGACCTTTGGATGTCCGTCGTCGAGTCCACCGGACAACCGAGGTCATGGGAGAGCTGAACGAAAACGGGGGGCCGCTGCGAGACGACATTCGTCTCCTCGGTCGAATACTCGGCGACACGCTCCGCGATCACGAAGGGTCGCGCATGTTCGACATCGTGGAAGAGGTGCGGCGGAACGCCGTCCGTTTCCGCCGCGACGGCGACCCCGAAGCGCGTTCGCGGCTCCGGCTCGTGCTCGACGCACTCGGCATCGAAGAAGCGGTCTCGGTCGTGCGCGCGTTCGGCTATTTCTCCTTCCTGGCGAACATCGCGGAGGACGAACAGCGCACCCAAGAGGCGCGTCGCGACGCGCTCGCCGGCAAAAATCAGACGCGCGGCTCGCTCCACTCGGCCCTCGAGCGCCTGAAGGGTGCCGACGTCGACGCGGCGCTCTTGAAGAAGACGCTCCACACGATGGCCATCGGTCCGGTGCTCACCGCGCATCCGACGGAGGTGCAGCGAAAGAGCATCCTCGATCGGCAGGTGGCGATCGCACGGCTCTTGTCCGAGCGGCACCGCAGCACGCTCACCGACCGCGAAATGGCGGCGAACGAGCGCGCGCTCCGCCGCGAAATTCAGACCCTCTGGCAAACCCGCGCGCTTCGGGTCGAAAAGCCCACCGTTCACGACGAAATCGCGAACACGCTCGGCTACTACCGTTCGACGTTTCTCTACGCCGTGCCGGCCCTCAACGCCACGCTCGAAGACTTACTGGAAGTGGAGTTTCCCAAGGACGGCCCGTGGCAACTCGGTCCGATCGTCCGCATCGGGAGCTGGATCGGCGGCGACCGCGACGGCAATCCGTTCGTGACGAAGGACGTTCTGGTGGACGCGATTCACGCGCAATCGTGCGTCGCGTTCGATCATTATTTCGAAGAAGTGCACGCGCTCGGCGCCGAGCTGTCGCTCTCGCTCGGCATGGTGAAAATCTCGCCGGAGCTCGCCGCGCTCGCGGCCTTGTCGCCCGATCCGTCGGAGCATCGGAGCGATGAGCCCTATCGCCGAGTTTTGGTGGGGATCTATGCACGTCTCGGCGCGACGGCGGAACGGCTCAATCGACAGAAGCCGCCCCGACCCGCGATGGCCGAAGCGGAGCCGTACGCGACCACCGACGAGTTCATCGCCGATCTCGTCGTCATTCGCGATTCGCTCGAGAAGAACCGCAGCGCGGAGCTCGTTCAGGGCCGGCTCCGCGCGCTCATTCACGCGGCGCGTGCGTTCCGCTTCCACCTCGCGCCGATCGATCTCCGGCAAAACTCCGACGTTCACGAACGCGTCGTGGCCGAGCTGTTCGCGCAGGCGCGAATCGAGCCCGATTACCTGGCCGACGGCGAAGCCGCCCGCGTCGAACGATTGCTCGGTGAGCTCCGCACGGTGCGCCCCCTCTATTCCCCGTTCCTCGAGTACACCGACGAAACCAAGGGCGAGCTCGGGATCATGAACGCGGCGTTCGCGATTCGAAAAGCGTACGGCCCGGAGTCGCTCCCGAACTACATCATCTCGAAGACCACGTCGGCGTCGGATTTGCTCGAGGTGATGCTCCTTCATCGCGAGTGCGGGCTCATGACGGCCAAGCCCGAGCCGCGGCTCGCCATGCGCGTGATCCCGCTGTTCGAGACCATCGACGATCTCCGGCGCTGCGGCGAAGTCCTCGAGGCGCTCTTTTCGTATCCCGGGATTCTCGATCTGGTCCGAACGAGCTGGGGCAGCGTGATCGAGATCATGCTCGGCTACTCCGACAGTAACAAAGACGGCGGCTTTCTCACGTCGAGCTGGGAGCTTTATCAAGCCGAGATCCGGCTCGCGGCGGTGTGTGAGAAGTACGATCTCACGTTGAGTCTGTTCCACGGTCGCGGCGGTTCGGTCGGCCGCGGCGGAGGTCCGACGTACCAGGCGATCCTCGCGCAGCCCGCGGGAGCGGTGAGCGGGCACATTCGCATCACCGAACAGGGCGAGGTCATCGCCAGTAAATACTCCGACCCCGACATCGGCCGTTGGAACCTCGAGACCATCCTCTCCGCGACGCTCGAAGCGACCTTGCTCGACACCGAAGCGGCGAGCGAAGCCCGCGCCTTCCGCGCCATCATGGACGTATTTTCGGAGGCGGCGTTCCGCGCGTACCGCTCGCTCGTGTACGAGACGCGGGGCTTCGAGGAATACTTTCGACACACGACGCCGATCGCGGAAATCGCGCACCTCAAGATCGGGAGCCGTCCCGCGTCGCGCAAAGCGTCGGCGCGCATCGAAGATCTGCGGGCCATCCCGTGGGTGTTCAGCTGGGCGCAGGCGCGCGTGCTCCTGCCGGGGTGGTACGGCTTCGGTTCGGCCGTAACCGCGTGGCTCGAGAACGCCGGCCCGTCGGGCATCGCCGAGCTTCGCCGCATGTACGCGAGCTGGCCGTTTTTCCAGACGGTGCTCGGCAATCTCGAGATGGTGCTCTCGAAGGCCGACATGGCGATCGCGTCGCGCTACGCCGAGCTCGAACCGGACGTCGCCCAACGCGACGCGATCTTCGGCCGCATCCGCGCCGAGTGGGAAAAGACGGTGAAGTCAGTACTGTCGATCACCGGTGAGCGGGAGCTCCTCGGCGACACGCCGATGCTGGCGCGGTCGATCCGGAGCCGGGTGCCCTACCTCGACCCACTGAACCACCTCCAGGTCGAGCTATTGAAGCGGTACCGCGGCGGCGAGAGCGTCGAGCGGGCGCCGCGCGGTATTCACCTGACGATCAACGGCATCGCGGCAGGTCTCCGGAACAGCGGCTGATTTCGCCCAAAACCACGCCGGCTCGTTGACGAACCCCCCGGGGCACGGGAATCTGTGGCCAAGGATTCGGTCGGAAGGGAGACCACTTGGTACGCCTGGATGAACGGCGGCGCATTTCGTGAACGCGCCCGTCCGTGAAGGAGAGATTCTCGCCGGCAAGTACCGGGTCGAGCGCGTGCTCGGCGTGGGCGGCATGGGCGTCGTCGTGGCGGCTCACCACGTCGAGCTCGACGAGCGGGTCGCGATCAAGTTCTTGCTCGCCGAAACCCTGACGAACGCGGATGCAGTGTCGCGCTTCTCTCGTGAAGCGCGCGCCGCGGTGAAGATCAAGAGCGAGCACGTCGCTCGCGTCTCCGACGTGGGGCGTCTCGGCAACGGCGCGCCGTACATCGTCATGGAGTACCTCGAGGGCGTCGATCTCTCGGCGTGGGTGAGAGATCGCGGACGGCTCTCGGTCGAACAGGCCGTCGAGTTCGTGCTGCAAGCGTCGGAAGCGATCGCCGAGGCGCACGCGCTCGGCATCATTCACCGCGACTTGAAGCCGGCGAATCTGTTCGTCATCCGTCGGCCCGACGGCATGCTGTCGGTCAAGGTCCTCGACTTCGGGATCTCGAAGATGACCGGCGCAGTGGGTCAAGGTTCGAACGTCTCGGTGACGCAGACATCGGGAATGATGGGTTCGCCGCTGTACATGTCTCCCGAGCAGATGCAGTCGGCCAAAGACGTCGACGTCCGGAGCGACATCTGGGCGCTCGGGATCATTCTGTACGAGCTCATCAGCGGAGATACGCCGTTCGGGGGGAGCACCATTCCCGAGTTGGTGCTCGGGATCGTTCAAGGTCGCCCCAAGCCGCTGCGGAACAAGCTTCCCGACGCCCCGGACGGTCTCGAGGCCGTTATTTTTCGATGCTTGGACAAGGATCGCGGCCGGCGTTATCAATCGGTAGGCGAGCTCGCGGTGGCGCTCTTGCCGTTCGGGCCGCGGCGCTCGAAGTCGTCGGTGGATCGGATCGCCGGCGTGATGAGCGCCGCGGGTCTGTCGAGCACGGCGCTCGCATTGCCCCCGTCTTCCGACGATCGCGACGAGCTCGTTGCCGGCACGGGCACCGTCGCTCCGTGGGGAAGAACGACGGTCGGCAAGGGACGGGGTCGCTGGCTGATGATCGCCGGCGTCGGCGCCGTGGTGATCGCCGCGGGGATCGCGGCGACCCTGCTGCGCAATCGAAGCGGGGTCGATCCCGTC
>DATBBD010000107.1:0-3054 GCA_036271175.1 Polyangiaceae bacterium
GCTCCGCTCCGCTCGCTCGCTTCGCCATTCGTCATGGGGAACGTCGCGCTCGCGAAAACGGGCGACCGGGATCCGGTCGTCGTCACGCAAACCGAGGGCGAACAACACGACCGGCCCATCGCGCTCCGGCGGACGCTCGCCGAATGGACGAAGGCTCCGGCGTTCGCGAAGAAGTACGACGAAAACCCGCTCTCCATCTTGCCGGATCGGCTCCACGGAAGCCCGCAGTGGGGCATGGCCATCGACCTCAATGCCTGCACCGGGTGCAGCGCCTGCATCGTCGCGTGCGCCGTCGAAAATAACATTCCTGTCGTCGGCAAGGACAACGTCGCGCTGTCGCGCGAGATGTACTGGATCCGGCTCGATCGGTACTACTCGGGCACGGCGCAGGCGCCGGTCGTCGACGTGCAGCCGATGCTCTGCCAGCACTGCGAAAAAGCGCCGTGCGAGTACGTCTGCCCGGTGAACGCGACCGTGCACAGCCCAGACGGCTTGAACGAGATGGTCTACAACCGCTGCGTCGGCACGCGGTTCTGCTCGAACAACTGTCCGTACAAGGTCCGGCGCTTCAACTTCTTCAGCTACAACCAGAACGTTCCGGAAACGGAACGCATGGGGAAAAATCCCGACGTCACGGTGCGCGGCCGTGGCGTCATGGAGAAGTGCACGTACTGCGTGCAGAGGATCCGTCGCGCGCAGATCGACGCGGAAGTCGAAAAGCGCCCTCTCCGCGACGGCGAGATCCGCACCGCGTGCCAACAAACCTGTCCCACGGGGGCCATCGTCTTCGGCAACGTCGCCGATCCGCGCTCGGCGGTGAGCGGGCTGCACGCGAACGTGCGCACCTACGCCGTCCTCGACGACGTCGGGACGCGTCCGCGGACGCGTTACCTGGCGCGCATCGACAACCCGAATCCGGAGCTCGACGAATGAGCGACGCGAGCCCGGAGCTCTTACCCGGAAAGTGGGACGACGCGACGCTCACCGATCGCCTCCTGGCGCCGGTGTTCCAACCGTCGAAGCTCATCGGGTGGCTCATGCTGCCGGCGCTCGCCGGCACGGGAATGCTGTTCGCGGCCGTCGGCTACACATTTTTGGTCGGCCTCGGCGCGTGGGGCAACAACATTCCCGTCGCGTGGGCGTTCGCGATCATCAACTTCGTGTGGTGGATCGGCATCGGCCACGCGGGCACGTTCATCAGCGCCGTGTTGCTGCTCTTCGAGCAACGGTGGCGCACGTCGCTCAATCGCATCGCGGAGGGAATGACGCTCTTCGCGCTCGTGCAAGCGGGGATGATGCCTATCTTGCACCTCGGGCGGCCTTGGTTTTTTTATTGGCTCGTCCCTTACCCGGCAACGATGCGTCTCTGGCCGCAGTTCATGAGCACGCTCACGTGGGACGTCGCGGCCGTATCGACGTACACCATCGTGTCGATCCTGTTTTGGTACCTGGGGCTCATTCCGGATCTCGCCGCGGCGCGCGATCGCGCGAAGACGCCGCGCCGGCGCCGGGTGTACGGGTTCTTCGCGCTCGGGTGGCGCGGAGCGGCGAGTCACTGGCGTCATTATCGCGTCGCGCAGCTCCTCCTCGCGGGGCTCGCGACGCCGCTCGTGCTCTCCGTGCACAGCATCGTCAGCATGGACTTCGCCATCGCGAAGCTCCCGGGGTGGCATTCGCCGATCTTCCCGCCGTATTTCGTCGCGGGCGCCATTTTCAGCGGTTTCGCGATGGTCGTGACGCTACTGCTCCCGCTCCGAAAGCTTTATCACCTCGAGCACGTCGTCACCGCGCGCCATCTGGACTTGATGGCGAAGCTCATCCTCGTGACGGGCTCCATCGTCGCGTACAGCTACGCGGCGGAAGCGTTCGTCGCGTGGCAGAGCGGCGACCCGTACGAACGCCACATCACGCTCGTGACGCGGCCGTTCGGACCGTACGCGCCGGTGTACTGGCTCACCATCGCGTGCAACGTCGTGCTCCCGCAGTTCCTCTGGTTCAAGAAGTTGCGGCGGAACGCGCTCGCGCTGTGGATCATTTCCGTCTTCGTGCAGATCGGCATGTGGAGCGAGCGCTTCGTCCTCATCGTGACGTCGGAGCATCAAGACTGGTTGCCGTCGAGCTGGGCGATGTATCGGCCGAGCGTCATCGACGGCGCGATCCTGTTCGGGACCATCTCGTTCTTCCTCTTGCTCTTTCTGATCATGATCCGCTTCGTTCCGTTCCTTCCCATCGCGGAACAAAAGGAGCTGCTCGCCGAGCTCCGGCACGACGCGGAGCGCGCGACGGATTCGAAGAAGGAGGTGACCCGTGCAGCGGGTGCTGTTGGGTGAATTCGACTCGGCGGACGGCTGCGCGCGCGCGATTTCGACGCTCCGCGCGCGCGGTTACTCCGAGCTCGACGCTTACCTGCCCTACCCGGACAAGAGCGTCGAAGACGCGCTCGCGTTGCCACGCTCGCCGCTCCCGAAATACGTGCTCGCGTTCGGCATCCTCGGCGCGCTCGTCGGTTACACGATCCTCTGGTGGACGCAGAACGTCGATTATCCGCTCGACGTCGGCAGCCATCCCACGAACGCCATCCCTGCGTACATCGGGATCACGTTCGAAACGGCGGTGCTCTTCGCGTGCTCCGGCGCGTTCTTCGGCTTGCTCCGTCTCTGCCGTTTGCCGAAGCTCTGGCATCCGGTGTTCGAGCTCGAGGGCTTCGAACGCGCGTCGGTCGATCGGTTCTTCGTGGTCGTCGGTCGCGGCGCGAGCACGGCTCCCGCGGGCGATCTCGAGGCGGAGCTTGGTCGCCTCGGCGCGCTCCGCAGCGTGGCGGTCGACTTGGAAGGTGAACGGCCATGAGCGGGCGGCGCGGTTTTTGTGCCATCGTCGTCGCTCTGTCGTGCCTTCCGGGCTGCCGTTCGCGCAACGTCTTCCGGCGCCTCGACTTCAGCTGGAACCGCATGCAGGTCCAGCCTCGCTACGACCCGTACGGCGGCAGCCGTTTTTTCAGTGACGGCAAGGCCATGCGCGAGCCGGTTCTCGGAACGAAGCCTTATTCGACCACCC
>DATBBD010000108.1:0-8066 GCA_036271175.1 Polyangiaceae bacterium
CGCGCTACGACTCGTACGTCGCGGCTCGGGCCAGCGTCGAGCGACTCCTCTCGTCCGACGACGCGACGATAGTTTCGAATCCCTTCAGCGGCAATCACCCGACGCAACGGGGGCAGCGCGCGCGATGGGACGCCGCACTCGATAGATCGTCGTGGGCCGTAGGAAAGATCCGTCCATGTCGTTGTCGGATGGAGTGTCGTAGCGCGCCAAGGGTTCGAGCCCGGACGTGTCGAGGAAACCGCGATCGGGATCGCCGATGAGGACGTCGGCGCCGTGTTTCGCGAGCGCGACGAACCAGTCGCGCACGGCGGCCGCGAACGCGGTGTCGTAGAAGACGTCGCCGGCGAGCACGACGTCGAACGGGGCGTCGAGGCGGCCGACCCAGTTTTCGGTCGAGACGTCGAGAGCCACGCCGTTGAGCTCGGCGTTCATCGTTGCCGCGGTGGCCGCCATGGGGTCGATGTCGGCGGCGAGCACGCGTCCGCCGCAACGAGCCGCGGCGATGCCTTCGACGGCGCCGCCCGCGCCGAAATCGAGAATGGCGCGATCGCGTACGCACTCGGGATGGTCGAGCACGTAGCGGGCGAGCGCCTGACCGCCCGCCCACGAGAAGGCCCAGTAAGGTTCGACGAGGCCCGCGTTCGCGGCTTGCTCTTCGGTCGCGCGCCAGAGCGGCATGTCGGCGGTGATGAGTCGCAGCGAGATGTCCGGACAGAGCCGCGACGACGCGACGGTCGTGTGGCGCAGGATGACGTCGCGGTGATTCAAGATGCGCCTGCCTACGCCGACCGCGCGCGCTCCGCTACTCGGCGCCGGACGGCGCCCGAACCACGACGATCGCGACGCTCGCGCGCCGCCGTTGCCGCGTTGTAAAGTGATCCGATGACGCCATTTTCCCGATGCGCGACGCTCCTCACCGCGGTTCTGTTCGCCCTCGCCTGCGGCGGCGCGACCTTGTCGGTTCTGCACGCCAAAGGCAGGCCGCGAGGCGACGGGCCCGCTCATATCGACGTGAAGAACTCGAGCGGCGTTTCGATCGACCAGCTCTACATCGCCAAATCGGAAGACGTCGCGCAAGCAAGGGCCAGAGGCGTCTCGCCGGGCTCGGACGCGGACGTCGCGCTCTGGGGCGCGGATCACCTGGGCAACGGCGGGCTTTCCGCGAACGCGATATTCCCCGCGCTCGAGCTCGACGAAGGGCGTTACGACGTCCTCGCCGTGGATCCGGACAAGCGCGAAGAGCTGGTGAAAGGCATCCGTGTCCACGCGGGTGGCCGCTACGTGCTCGAGATCGGCGACACCTGGGCGCTCACGAAGTGAACATCGTCGCGCGCGGCGCGGCCTCGCTCAGGCGCCCAGCATCGGGAGTCGCACGCGCGACTCCGGCGTCCAAGCGAAGCCCTTGACTCGCGGAGAGGGACGCAAGCCGCCCGCGGTCGGGTCGTCCCAGGTAGCGAAATTTTCGGGAAGCGGGCCCGGCAAGGTCGGCTGGGCGGTGCGCTCGAAGAGACGGAAATCGTGGGTCGCGACGAGCTCGAGCGGGAGATCGTTCGCCGGGCCGCTGCGGCGGAGAAATGCGTGGAACGTCTCGGCGTTCGACGCGACGGCGTGGTGCTGCGGATCGCGACGGAGGGCCGTGCGCAGGTTCTCTTCGACGGCCGCGTGGTCGCGCCGTCGCGCGGCGATGCAGGCGAGCGTGTTGTATGCGAGCCCGGGCGCCGGATAGCCGAGCTCGAGCGCGCGGCGAACATGCCGTTCGGCGAGATCGAGCTCGCCGTCGCGAAGGTACGCCTCGGCGAGATCGACGTGCGCGGCGTGGTAGTCGCCGAGCCGTTCGAGAATGGCGCGGCATTCGGCGGCACTCTCTCGGTAGACCTCGCGCAGGCCCTTGTTCTTCGCGAACCACGCGCTCATTTGCGCCGTCAGATCCGGCGGAGCGTCGAAGGGCGTCTTCAGCTCCTGGAAATCGGAGGCGAAATACGCCTCGCGATTGACGGTGCCAGCCTTCTCGGCGTCGTGAAAGTCGATGGTTCCCGGATAGATCGACAGGCACGAGAAGAGATACTCGTGCGGCGCCGCGCGCTCGAGAAACGCCAGCGTCTCGTCGAACGTCTCGCGCGTCTCGCCGCGGTTGCCGAGCATCATGTAATAGCGGACCTTGACGCCGTATTTCTTCGCGAGCCCGGTGGAGTCGATGATCTTCTGGACGGTGATCTTCTTGTTGATGGCGTCGAGGATCGCCTGCGAGCCGCTTTCGACGCCGAGCGAAAGCCGCTGACAGCCGGCGAGGCGCATCTCGTACAGGAGCTCGTCGCTGAGCACGTCGACGCGGGTGTCGCAACTCCAGAAAAAGTCGAGCTTCCGCTCCCGAATGCCGCGGCAGATCTCGACGACGCGCTTCTTGTTGGTCGTGAACGTATCGTCCTTGATCTGGAGCATCCGCACCGGGAGCCGCGCGAGCGCGCTCTCGAGCGCGTCGAGGACGTAGTTGACCGATTGCCCGCGGAAGCCGCGACCCCATGTCGTTTCGGCGCCGCAGAACGTGCACTGCCAGGGGCAGCCGCGCGACGTCATCACGATGTGCGTGGAAAAATAGTCGTGCGGGCACGCGAGCTGGTCGAGGTCCGACACGCTTGGCCGTTCCACGCCGCGCGCGGCCTTGCCGTCTTCCAGTCGGTAGACGGATCCGGCAAGACCGGTGGTCGATTTTCCCGCTTCGAGGCGCTCGAGCAATTCGAGGAATGTGACGTCGCCTTCGCCGCACACCACGGTGTCGATCGCCCGGTAGTGCTCGAGCATCTCGACGGCAAGCGGCGTCGCGTGCGGGCCGCCGACGACGACGTGCGCCTGCGGGTGCGTCTTCTTGACGAGATCGGCGACGAGCGCGACGCCGCGGCGGTTCGCGGTCCAGCACGACATGCCGAACACGTCGGCGTCGAGCGCGCGCACTATTTCTTCGACGCGACTCCACGCGAACGCCGACAAGTTGAAGATCTTGACGGCGTGTCCGGCGCGCACCGCTTGCGCGCCCAGAGAGAAGAGCCCGTACGGCGTCTGATGAAAGTCCGGATCGAGGTCTCCCTCGCGGTATTCCTGGGGCGCACCATCAAAAGAAGGCGGCGCCTCGCCCGGAAGCGCGATCTTCCAGGGCGGCGGATAAATCAGGACGACCTTCATGTTCGGGACCTCGTCGACCTTCCCGTACTCCGCTTCATCAGCGGGGATGGGAGGCCCCTAGTATTCACAGCCTTCGATGACGGCGCCATCGGCGGCGACGCCGATGACGCGGCGGCCGTCGGCGAAGAGGCTGATGATCGGCACGCCCCACGAATCGTCGGACCACGCGCGGGACCAGCGCGACGATTCTTGCGGCGTTTGTACCCAAACATGGCCGAGGCTCGAGGCCCAGGCCCGCTGATTGGGCTCGACCACCACGGCGGACAGGTCGGGATTACCAGGCACGGCGGATTCTTCGACGCTCGATGAATTGACCCGGAGGGTGCTTCCGTCGGCGCCGACGATCACGCCGACGCCGATCTCGGCGACGGCCGCACACGCGGTGAAGGTCCTGACCGCCGGCGCCGCGAGCTGCTGCACTTCCCAGCGGAGCGGCGAAAAGAACCCGGCGAACGCGCCGCCCGCTCGCTTGCGACCGACGACGAGCCACCGCTCTTCGTCGAAGCGCGCGACGCCGAGCACCGAGGCGGCATCGGGGAGCGGCAATTCCTTCAGCCACCGCTTACCGGAGAGGGCGAACAGGGTCGGCGGCTCGTCGGGCTTCGTTCCGACCGCGACGCACAGATCGTCGGGCTGGCCGTTCACTATTTCGAAGGTCGCCGTCACGCGCGTGCGGCGGATCCGCTGAAGCCCCTCGAGCGCCGCATAGTACGAGAAGAGCCCGTTCTCGCCACCGATGAGCCAGAGCCCGGGGCTCACGTGATGAATCGAACGGACGTTCTCGGCGACGTCGCGCTCGAGCGGCACTTCGGCCCAGTCGGTGCCGTTCCAGAACGCGAGCCCCGACGTGGTCGACGCGAGACACGCCCCCGAGGCGTCCCACGCGACGCGACGGAGCGCGCGATCGCTTCCCGGCGCATGACGGATCTTCCAATTCCATCCGGAAAAAGGCCGCAGTGACGCCCGATCGACGGGCGCGCGCTTCGACGACGGGGCGTCGCCGCTCCGGCTGTCTCCACGAAGCGCCGAGACGATCATGGCGCCCAAAAGCCCGGCGGATTGCGGCCGATCACGGACGTCGGGCGCCGTGCCGAGGGCGATCGCGGCGTCGATCGCGCTGCACGCGCTCGGACGCGAACGCAGATCTTCGGCGAGCGCGTTGGTGTCGCGAATGCTCCGCCGCTGCCGGCTCCGCGCCAGCTCGAGCACCTTCATGACGTTGTCGCCGACGAAGAGCTCCTCGCCCGTCAAGATCGAGAACGTCGTGGCTGCGAGGCTAAAGACGTCGGACGCTGCGCCGATGTTCTTCTCGTCCATCAGGATCTGCTCGGGCGACGCGTAGCCCGGCGTTCCCATCGACCCTTGCATGAACGTTTGACGGAGGCCGACCGGCCTCGCGACGCCGAAGTCCGAAATCTTGAACGCCTCGTCGGGAGGCGTGCCGCAACAGAGGACGTTGTTCGGTTTGATGTCACGGTGAATGACGTTCACCGAGTGGACCGCGTCGAGGCCCGACGCGATCGCTTCGACACAGGCCGCGGCGCGAATGGGATCGAAGGCCGAACCGGTCTGGCGCACCGAGCGATCGATCCGTACCTCGAGCGTGTCCCCGTGCACGTATTCCATCACGAGCCACGGCAAGAGCAGCCGCTGCGCGCCGTAGAGCACGTCGGTGTCGCCGCTCTCGATGAAGCGCACGACGAAGGGCGTCGGCGGGACGCGCTCGTTGAGCCGGCCGAGCGCGACCGACTCTTTACGGATCGTGAGCAGCGCCGTTTCGGCCGCGGCGCGGACGAACTCGGGGCGCGCCACTTTGATGACCGCGACGCCGGTTCCCGTGGGAGCCCGCCGCTCGACCAGGAACGCGACGGCCATGCTGCCCGCGCCGAGCGCCCGGTCGAACCAGTACTCGACGTTCGGGTAAACGTTCGATGCGAACACGCTTCCCGTCAGGGCCCGAAGTAGGTCGTCGCCGGCGGGCAGCCTCAGCACGCCAATACCCTACACCATGGCTACGGCGGGCAGGCCCCGGTCGGCTGATTCGGCGGACTGCTCGTCGGGTTGTTACAAGGTCCGCACAGGTCGTCCGCATTTGGGCAGCCGTCGCTTTTGAGGAACGGTTTCGCGGCGGGAAGGTCGTCGGCGACGAGGTAGCTCGGCACGCAAACGCCGTATTGTCCCTCCATGTTCGGGGGTGCCCCCGAAAAGAGGACGTTGCTCGGTTTGCATGCGGGGAGCACGAAGGTCGGGTCCTGTACGGCTTCGATGGGCGCGCACACGTGATCGGCCTTCGAACACGTATCTTTCGGGACGGACCCGTTGAGGGACGCCGGCACCATGGCGGTCGGGACGCACACGCCGCGCTGATTGCCGCAAATCTCGAACGCGTTCGAGCCCGCGGCGGTCTTCGCCGAATCGCCCGGCGCGAAGGTGCACACGCCGGTGTCCGCGGTGCCCGTGGTGACGGGCCACGGGAAGTAGCAAGGCGCGCACCGCTCGGTGCAGTCGCAAGCGTCTTGCGGCAAGTACGTCAGCTCGCCCGAGACCTCGGGCATGCACGTCGACAAGCAACGGCCTTCGTAGCCATCGAACGTCGCGCACGTCTTCAGTGCGAATTGATAATTGGTGGCGAGGAACCCGTCGGGAACGCACGACGACGAATCCGCGCATTGAGCGAACAGGCTCGCCGGGGCGCCGCTCGGCAGGTTCGTCGCGCAGTGCGCCCCCTCGCAATTGGCCACCGTGCACGCCGCGAGCTCTGACGAGATCGGCATCGACGTCGCGCCCGCGGCGGGGGTCACCGTGCCGGTCGGACTGCTCGTCTGGTCGCCGCAGCTGATCGTCGGCTGTCCCCCTGTGGACGGGTCGCTGCCGCCGGTGCCGACCGCGCCGCCGCCCCCGGGGGGAGTGCCCCCGACGTTGGGGACGCCGCCGCTTCCAAGGACGCCTCCGGAACCCGGCCCTCCGCCCCCGAATTCGCCGCCGCCGCCCTGAGGCTGACCGCCGCCGTTAGCCGTGAGCCCGCCCGGACTCCCCGTGGAACCGCCCGTACCGGGGGGTGGACTGGCCTTGAGCCCGTTTCCGCAAGCGATAATCGAAGACCCACACGCCACCACCGCGAAACTCTGAAGGACTAAGCGCACCAACTGCATTGAGTTTTTCCGGACCGTCGCGCTCACGAATTTACTCGGTCGCCTCGTTCGGCGCTACCACTCGAACCGGAAACTCCGGAGGCTTCGAGTCAGACCAGTGCAGCTCGTCCAAAACGAAAGAGAATCCGTTCCCGCGGCCAGCGTGAACAATCGATGGTTCCATCGGCCGCGACTCCATGGTGACACACCGGGCGTCGCGCGCCGAGCGACGCCGCTCGAGCTGTTCTTCGACGTCACCGCGGCCGGCGCGATGGTCGGATTCAGCAACGCGTTGAGTCAGCATCCGAATCTAGATAGTTTCGCCGTGTTCGCGATGGCGCTGTGCGCCACGTGGCAGTCGTGGACGGCCGTCACCTTCTACCAAAATCGGTTCGCGGTCGACGACCTTCTCCATCGCGCGCTCCTTCTTTCGAACCTCGTCGCGATCGCGGTATTAGCTCTCGCTGCCCCGCGAGTACTCGAAGGCGACACGCGAAGTTTCTCGATGGGCTACGCGGTCGTCGAGCTCGTCCTCGTCACCCTCTATTCGCGCATTCGAACCGCGATCCCCGAAGCGCGAAAGCTCGCGACCTATTACGCGGTCATTTACGCGGTCAACGCCTCGGTATGGGCAACCGCTGCCTTGCTCCCGAAATCGTGGACCTCGACGTTGTGGCTCCTCGGCATCGGTGTCGGCTTTTCTTTTCCGGTCAATCGGCGCGCGCGTGAGCTGTCGCTCCAGCGCCCGCCCGATCCGGGGCACCTCGCCGAGCGCTACGGATTTTTCATCCTCGCCGTGCTCGGCGAGTCGTTCGTCAGCACGCTCTTCGGCGCGGTCGGCATCCTCGATGAACGCAGCGTCGCGTCGCTCTCGGTCGCGCTCCTCATCACGTTCTGTCTCTGGTGGCTCTACTTCGACGACATCGGCGATTCGAACATTCGCCGTGCTCCCGGCGCGACGTTCATCTGGGTGTACGCGCACGCGCCGCTCGTCATCGGCTTGAGCATCACGTTCGCCGGCATCGAGCGCATCGTGCACGCGAATTCGCTCGCCTTCGGCGCCTCGACGCGCTGGCTCGTGGCCGGCGGGCTATCGCTCTCGCTCGTCGCGCTCGCGATGATCGATTCCGTCACCGAGCGTCGACAGGCGAACCTCGCCGACCGCGTGCGCGTCAACGCGCGCATCGGCTCGGCGGTGCTCGTCCTGGTGCTGCCGCCGCTCGGCCTCTCGATGGACCCCGAGTCATTTCTCGGGCTGGCGACCGTACCGTGCCTCGCCCAAGTCGTCTTCGATCTCATGATGGCACCGGTCGAGACCCGCGCCCTTCGGGGCGACGCGCCCTCGATGTCCGAGCTCGTGAAAGAGCGGATGGTGAGCGGCGTTCCGATGAGCGCGCGCCGGCGGCAAGTTCCGGGTGAAGCGCTTCGAAAAGGCGCGCCGAGCGAGCTCCGTCAAGACTTCTACTCGTTCTTCATGGAGGGCACCTGGTCGCGCCTCGTGCTCTCGTTGGTCTTCGTCTACGTCGTCACGAACGTCTTTTTCGCCGGTCTCTATCTCCTCGACCCGAAGGGGATCACCGGCGCGCGCCCCGGCTCGTTCAGCGACGCCTTCTCGTTCAGCGTGCAAACCTTCTCGACGATCGGGTACGGCGCGATGCTTCCGGGCTCGCCCTACGCGAACTTCCTCGTCACCGCCGAGGCCGCGTCGAGCATCCTCGCTACGGCGCTCGCGACGGGCCTCATGTTCGCCAAAGCGGC